>JAENWT010000013.1 GCA_016650125.1 Thermoleophilia bacterium | reverse complement strand
GGCCATACCGGGGTAGCCCGGTAAAGACATGGTCAGCTAGTCGAGACATCGAAGTTGGTTTTACGATCGTTTCCTGAGCGCAGACCGAGTACGGAAATACCAACTTTGATGCAGTTATTCAGAACTGTGACCTCGGAGAGACGGCAAAAACTCGAGGCTTGTTCTCCTGATTGAGTTTTGCCCGCCACCCGCGGTAGTTCGCCCCAGTGGACCCTCGCCCCGCGGTAGACCGATATCGGACCCCGCCTGGCCCGAACCGGCAAGAGCAGAACAGAATCGTCCCTTTTCGTTGACTATCGATGAAAAAGGACGATTGTGATGAGCCGAGGCGATTAATCCAGCAGCCCCACCTGGCGCAGGATCGAGACCGAATCCGAATACACGTCCTTGCGCTTGATCAGACCGTTCTCGAAAGGGATGACGTCGAGGCCTTGCCACTCGATCCGGTTGCCGGTCGGTTCGGCGACCAGATCGCCGCGCTTCATGGCTTTGACGTGCGTGGAGGAGGCCGTCCATTCCTGTACGACCAGGTCCTCGCGCAGGGAGTCGCTCATGCCCACTCCATCGGCTCGTAGCCGCTCCCGCGTGGAGCCGAGGTGATCAGCACCGCGGCAGGCACCGTGCCGTCGTTTCGAACCGTGCGCCTCAGATTCGGGTCGAGACGGGCGAAAGTGCCGGCCGGTGCCGGGTGGTCCTCGCCGTCGATCACCATCGTCGCCTCTCCTTCGATCACGAAGAAGATCTCCTCCTGGTCGCGGTCGGCTTCGTCGTGCTCGGGGATCTGTTCGCCCGGAGCGATCTCGACGAGGTTGATTCCGAACGAACCACAGCCGAGCGTCCGGCGCACCAGCGACCAGTTGCCGTTTCGCTCGAGCTCGTCGCGGTGAGCGACGGTAAAACCATCTCCTCGGTCCATTGCCTACCTCCGTCGTCCAAGTGGTGGTTACCAGTCAATCTAACCGGGTTTCGGGAGTTCGGGTTGCCGCAAATTACGCAAAGCCGCCGGGTCTGTACGCTTACCGACGATAAGAGAACCCAGAGTTCTAAAGGCAAAAGCCGCCATCCGGGCGGTTGGAGGATGTAAAAAAGAATGAGTATTTTCGAAACGACGCGCGTTTCCGTGCGTGTAGGCGAGGACGAGATCGCCTTTGAGACCGGCAAGCTCGCCAAACAGGCAAGCGGCGCGGTCGTCGTCACAAGCGGCGACACCATGGTCCTTTCCACCGCAACTATGGGCGGCCTGAGGGATGTGGATTTCCTTCCCCTGACCGTCGACGTCGAAGAACGCACCTACGCCGCGGGCAAGATCCCCGGTTCTTTCTTCCGTCGTGAAGGTCGCGCCGGCGAGAAGGCAACCCTGACCGCCCGCATGATCGACCGTCCGATCCGTCCGCTCTTCCCCAAGGGCTGGCACTTCGAGACGCAGCTGGTCACGATCCCGATGTCGGTCGACCACGTCCACCCGTACGACATCCTCGCGATGAACGGCGCATCCGCCGCCCTCGCGATCTCCGAAGTTCCCGTCGCCAAGCACGTCGGCGCGGTCCGCGTCGGCAAGCTCGACGGCGACTTCATCATCAACCCGCTCGAAGAAGAGCATGCGAACCTCGACCTCGACCTGATCGTCGCCGGTACCGACGAGGCCATCCTGATGGTCGAAGCCGGCGCCAAGGGCGTCAGCGAAGCCGACATCCTCGACGCGCTCGACATCGCCCATGGCGAGATCAAGAAGCTCGTCGGCGCGATCGAAGAGCTGCGCCAGAAGGTCGGCAAGGAGAAGCTGGTCGTCGAGGAGCCGTCACTCGACGAGTCCCTCGTCTCCGAGATCACGAGCGCCTTCGGCGACAAGATCAAGGAAGCGGCCGCAGTTCAGGCCAAGATCGAGCGCCAGGATGCCCTGAGCGCCGTCAAGGACGAGGTCGTCGCGCAGTTTGCCCCGGCTGACGCGGAAGGCAACATCGATTCCGCCCGCGCTTCGGAGGCCAAGTCTGTCTTCTCGAAGATCGAGAAGGAGACCATCCGCCACGCGATCGCCGTCGACAAGAAGCGTCCCGACGGCCGCGCCGCTGACGAGATCCGTCCGATCGAGTGCGAGGTCGACATTTCGCCGCGGGTTCACGGTTCGGCTCTCTTCACCCGTGGTGAGACCCAGATCCTCGGCAACGTCACCCTGGGAACGACCCGGATGGACATGCGCATCGACGGACTCGGTCTGGAAACGACCAAGACGTTCTGGCATCACTACAACTTCCCGCCGTTCTCGGTGGGCGAGGCCGGCTTCATGCGCGGTCCGAAGCGTCGCGACATCGGTCACGGTGCTCTTGCCGAGCGTGCCCTCGTGCCTTCGATCCCCGACCAGGAAGAGTTCCCGTACGTGATCCGCGCGGTCTCCGAGACGCTCGAGTCCAATGGTTCTTCCTCGATGGGCTCGGTTTGCGCCTCGTCGATGGCGATGCAGGCCGCCGGTATCCCGGTGACCGCTCCCGTCGCCGGTGTGGCCATGGGCCTGATCAAGGAAGGCGACGATTACATCGTCCTGACAGACATCGCCGGAGTTGAAGATCACCTCGGTGACATGGACTTCAAGGTCGCCGGAACCGCTACCGGCATCAACGCCCTCCAGATGGACATCAAGATCACCGGAGTCACCTTCGACATCCTCACTGACGCGCTGGAGCAGGCCCGCAAGGGTCGTCTCTTCATCCTCGGCAAGATGGCCGAAGCGATCGACGGACCGCGCGAGCAGCTTTCGGCTCATGCTCCGCGGATCGAATCGATCAAGATCGATCAGGAGAAGATCGGCGCGGTCATCGGCAAGGGCGGCGAGACCATTCGCGCCCTCTGCGAGGAGTTCGAGGCCGACATCGACGTCGAAGACGACGGCACGATCCGGATCTACGCCCCGACCGGTTCCCAGGTAGAAGAGGCCGTGGCCCGCATCGAAGGCATGACCAAAGAAGCCGAGATCGGCGATCGTTACCCGGCCGCCAAGGTCGTCAAGACGACCACCTTCGGCGCCTTCGTCGAGCTGACCAAGGGCACCGACGGACTGCTCCACATCTCCAACGTCAAGCCCGGAGGCCGGGTCGAGACGGTTGAAGAGGTGCTCGAGTCCGGACAGGTCATCGACGTCACCGTCGGTGAAGTCGATCGTGAGCGCGGCCGCATCGGCCTGCGCATGACCGACGACCCGGCCATCGCCGGCAAGTCCAAGGAAGAAATCGCAGCACTCTCCGCCAACAAGGGCGGCGGAGGAGGCGGAGGCCGCGGAGGCGATCGCGAAGGCGGACGCCGCCGTCGCGAGCGTGGCGACCGCGAATCCCGCGGCTAGGCAATCGCAGATGAGCGATACCGCTCAACTGACAGAGACCGAATCAGGCATCCGGGTCATCACCGAGGTAGTTCCCTCGGTGCGCTCGGTTGCCCTCGGGCTCTGGGTCCGAACCGGATCGCGTGACGAGACCCCCGCTCAGGCGGGGGTCTCTCACTTTCTTGAGCATCTGCTCTTCAAGGGCACGCCCAACTACAGCGCGATCGAGATCTCGGAGCGCTTCGACGGGCTCGGTGCCTCGTTCAACGCCGCCACCGGCAAGGAGACAACACACCTCCACGCGAGGTTCCTCGACGAGCACACCGACGACGTCTTCAGTCTGCTTGCTGAGATGCTGCTCGAATCAACCTTCCCCGACATCGATTCCGAGCGCGACGTCGTGCTCGAGGAGATCGCGATGTACGAAGACGAGCCGTCGGACCGCGTCCACGACTACCTCTCGGACGCGATCTTCGGTGATACCCCGCTGGGCCGGCGCATCCTCGGCCGGGCCGACGTGATCGCCAACATCCCGGTGCCGGACATCGCCGAGTACCACCGCCAGCGTTACGCCGCCGAGAACATCGTGGTGGCCGCCGCCGGCAACGTCGACCATGACGCGATCGTGGCCATGGCGGAGAAGCTGAACCCGGCCACCTCCGGCGACGTCGCCGACATCACTCCACAGATCCCTTCGGCCGAAGGCAGCTGCGAGTTCGCGGTCAAGGACACCGAGCAGTACCACGTCTGTTTCGGCGCCCCGGGCATCAACCGGGCCGACGACCGTCGCTTCGCGATGGCCGTGCTCGATTCGATCTTCGGCGGCTCCAGCTCTTCGAGGCTTTTCCGCGAAGTCCGTGAGAACCGCGGCCTGGCCTATTCGGTCGGTTCGTACTCGGAGCAGTTCACCGATACCGGCGTCGCCGCGATCTATGTAGGCACGCGCGAGGAAAACATCGAAGAAGCCTGCGCGATCATCGGCACCGAGATCGAGAAGATCCGGACCGAGCCGGTCTCTTCCGACGAGCTCGGCCGGGCCAAGGAGCACGTCAAGGGCCGCCTCGTCCTTTCCAGTGAGTCGAGTGCCGCCCGCATGTCACGGATCGCCCGTTCCTCGCTGCACGACCTGCCGTTGCTTACGATTGACGAGATGCTCGACGAAGTCGACCAGGTATCGATTGAAGACGTGCACGGTCTCGCCGCCGAGCTGTATGCGGGCGAGGGCCTTTCGACCGCCTGCGTCGGTCGCGACGAAAGTCGTTTCATGGCCGCCGTGGCGCCGGTGAGCGAGGCCCTGGGCGCGTGATCCGGGTCGGAGTAGCCGGCGCGGCCGGTCGCATGGGTTCGACCGTCTGCGGCGCGATAGAAGAGGCCGAAGGCCTCGAGCTGACCGGACGGGCCGATCCCACGCTGGGCGTCGAGCTGAGCGAGATCCTCGCGGACGCCGACGTCGTGGTCGAGTTCAGCACGCCGGATACGACGGCAAGGAACGCGATCGCCTGCCTCAAAGCCGGTGTCCACGTCGTGGTCGGCGCCACCGGTTTCGACCTCGACCAGCTGCGTGAGGCGGCCGAGAAGTCTGATGCCAACTGCTTCGTCGCCCCGAACTTCGCGATCGGCGCCGTCTTGCTCATGACCCTTTCCTCGCGGATAGCGAAGCACATGCCCGAATGCGAGATCATCGAGCTGCATCACGCAGGCAAGCTCGACGCACCCTCCGGCACGGCCAAACGCACCGAAGAGCTGATCACGGCCGCGGGAGGAAACGTCCACCAGCCGATTCACTCGATCAGGCTTCCGGGACTTGTTGCGCATCAGGAAGTTTTGTTCGGCGGCGAGGGTCAGACGCTCTCGATCCGCCACGACAGCATCGACCGCTCGTCTTTCATGCCGGGCGTTGTCCTCTCAGTACGAAAAGTAGGCCATCTCGAAGACCGGTTCACGGTCGGATTGGAGAAACTCCTCGCATGAGTGAAGAAATCAGGAGTCTTGACGCAACCGCCCAGGCCGAACTGGTCGCGAGCGGTGAAGTCAGCTCGAGGGAGCTGGTCGACATCGCCGTAGCGAAAGCCAATGAGGTCAATCCGGAGATCAACGCGATCATCCATCCCGATTACGAGACAGCGGCCGAACTCTCGGAGACCGAACTGCCCAAGGGGCCCTTTACGGGAGTTCCTTTCGTATTCAAGGACCTGGGTGCCGGACTTGCGGGCCAGCCGTTTCACATGGGCAACCGCCTGCTGAAGGAAGTGGGCTTTACCGTGCCTTTCGACACTTCGCTCGGGGCCAGGTTCAAGAGCACCGGCATCGTCCCGATCGGGCGGGCGAACACCCCTGAGTTCGGGATCCTGTCGACCACCGAACCGGAATCCCACGGCGCGTCGAAGAATCCCTGGGACCCGACCCGCAGCACGGGCGGGTCCAGCGGCGGTTCGGCGGCAGCGGTCGCTGCCGGCATCGTCCCTATGGCCCACGCCTCGGATGGCGGCGGCTCGATCCGCATCCCGGCCAGCTCCTGCGGCCTGGTCGGCCTCAAGCCAAGCCGCCAGCGGGTCTCACAGGCGCCGCTGATCGGCGACTCGATGTCCGGGCTGGTCTCGGAGCTTGTGGTGAGCAAATCGGTTCGTGACACGGCGACCATGCTCGACTGGGCGAACGGCCCCGAGCCCGGCGATCCGTACGGTTGCCCGGCACCGGAACGCCCGTACGCCGAGGAACTCGGCGCCGACCCTGGCAAGCTGAACATCGCTCTGCTCACCGAGTCGCTGACTGGTGACACCCTCGAGCCCGCCGTGATCGAAGCCGCGCAGTCGGCGGCCGGCAAGCTCGAAGCCCTGGGCCACAACGTCTCGGTGGCCGAATTGCCGGCACCCGACAACCCGGACGAGCTCTACGAAACCTTCATCACCCGCTGGGCCGCCGGAATGGCGCAGACCGCCGGCATCGTCGAGACGATCGCCGGCCGCGACCTGACCCCCGACGACGTCGAACCCCTGACCTGGGCGCTGATCGAGCGGGGTCGCCGGGAGAGCGGGGCGCAGTACCTCGCCGCGATCGGAGCCCACCAGCTCCTGTCGCGCATGATCGCCGCCTACTACGCGAGCGG
Organism: Thermoleophilia bacterium; assembly: GCA_016650125.1. GTDB lineage: Bacteria > Actinomycetota > Thermoleophilia > Solirubrobacterales > 70-9 > 67-14. Next base: position 74,850 of record JAENWT010000013.1, on the reverse strand, counting down.
GATTGACCTGATCCTCACGCCCACCCTGGGTACCGTCCCTCCGAAGCTCGGTCACTACGACCAGTACGGCGACAACCCGATGGACGCCATGCTCAAGGCCCGCCGGATCGCCACCTTCACGGGCATTTTCAACGCAACGGGTCAGCCCGCGGTCTCTCTGCCGCTCGAAATGAGCGACGACGGGCTGCCCATCGGAATCCAGCTTGCGGCGCCGATCTGGCGCGAAGACATGCTCATTCGTGTATCCGCCCAGCTTGAAGAAGCCCATCCCTGGGCCGAGCGTCGGGCACCGGCATTTGCCGTTCAGTAATGGAATATGGTGACTCGCGTGAGTGAGATCCAAGGAGTCATCACGGCCATGGCCACCGTTTTCCACGCCGACGGCGAAGTCGACGTGGCCGAGACGCGCAAGCTCGCGCGTCTCCTGGTCGAGCACGGATCTCACGGAGTCGTGGTTTCCGGCACCACCGGGGAGTCACCGACCCTTGAAGACGACGAAAAGCTCGCCCTGCTCGAAGCGGTGCTCGACGAGATCGGCGAAGAAGCCACCGTCATCTTCGGCAGCGGATCCAACGACACCCGCCACTCGGTCGAGCTGACCAAGGCCGGCGCCCAGGCCGGAGCCCACGCCAGCCTGATCGCGACCCCGTATTACAACCTTCCGAACAGGGCCGGCATCATCGGCCACTTCGAGGCGATCGCCAAGGCCGATCCGAATCTTCCGATGGTGCTCTACAACGTGCCCACCCGGACCGCGGTAAACATGCCGTCCGACCTCCTGGCCGAACTCGCGACGATCAACAACGTCGTCGCGGTCAAACAGGCCAACGACAGCGAGCTCAAGGTGATTCCCGGCCTCCAGTTGCTCGCCGGCAACGACGGCGTCTTTCTGGAGTCGCTCAAGCTCGGCGGCACAGGCGGAATCCTGGTCGCGTCGCACATCGCCGGTGACGGCATGCGCAAAGTCTGGGACCTTTTTCAGGCAGGCGACATCGAAGGCGCCGAAGCGATTGACAACTCACTTAAGCCCGTCTACGCAGCGATGGGCGTCACGACAAATCCAATACCGGTCAAGGCCGCACTTGAAATGGCCGGCTGCTGTCCGGCCACGATGCGCCTGCCGATGGTCGAAGCGACCGATGAAGAGAAAGCTGAAATTAGAACTTTGATTGAACAAGCTGGAATTAACCTGTCCGGAGTCACCTCTTGAGCGACAAGATCAAGATCCTGCCGCTCGGCGGGCTGGGGGAGATCGGCAAGAACATGACCGTCGTCGAATACCGCGGCAAGATCGTGGTGATCGACACGGGCCTGATGTTCCCGACCCCCGAGATGCTCGGAATCGACCTCGTCCTGCCCGACTTCGATTATCTGCGCGATCGTGCCGACGACATCGAAGCGATCGTCCTGACCCACGGCCATGAGGACCACGTCGGTGCGCTGCCTTACGTGCTGCGGGAAATCGGTTTCCCCAAGGTCATCTACGGCGGAATGCTGACGATCGGCATGGTCCGCTCGAAGCTCGACGAGCACAAGCTCGGCGGCGCGCCCCTGACCGAACTCCCGGCCGGCCAGAAGGTCGACGCCGGCCCGTTCGGCCTCGAACTGGTCCACCTCTCGCATTCGATCCCCGACATGCGCGGCGTAATCATCACGACCGACCTCGGCAATGTCTTCTTCACCGGCGACTACAAGTTCGACCAGACCCCCGTGGACGGCCGACCCGCGGACATGTCCCGACTGGCCGAGCTCGGCCGCGACGGCCTGCTCGTCCTCTGCGGCGATTCGACCAACGCCGACCGCCCCGGGGTCTCGCCCTCGGAATCCAGCGTCGGCCCGGCTCTGCTGGAAACGTTCGCCCGCTGCAAGGGCCGCATCATCGTCACCTCCTTCGCCTCGAACATCCACCGCGTCCAACAGGTGATCGACGCCGCTGTGGCGCTCGACCGCAAGGTGGCCCTGGTCGGCCGCTCGATGCGCAAGAACTTCAACATCGCCTCGAACCTCGGCATCGCCAATGCGCCGGCCGGCATCCTGATTCAGCCGCGTGACATCGAGGACTTCCCCGATGAAAAGGTCGTCGTGATGTCGACCGGTTCCCAGGGCGAGCCGTTCTCGGCGCTGCGCCGCATGGCCAACAACGACCACCGGGACATGGAGCTCCATTCGGGCGACACGGTCGTCTTCTCGGCTTCGCCGGTGCCCGGCAACGAACGCGCGGTCAACGAGACGATCGACCGGATCTACGAGATCGGCGCTTCGGTGGTCACTGCCAAGTCGGCACCCATCCACGCTTCGGGACACGGCTTCCGCGAAGAGATCAAGCTGATGCTCAACCTGACCCAGCCCAAGTACGTGATGCCGGTCCACGGCGACTTCCAGCGCATCCGGCTCCACGCTGAGCTGGCCGAGTCGGTCGGCGTCCCGCCGGAGAACATCTTCCGCGGCCGCAACGGCCTGCCGCTGGAGATCGGAGCCGATGGTGCTTCCTTCGGCGAAGAGGTCGAGTCGGGCGTGATCTACGTCGACGGCGTCGAGCTCGCCGATCCAAACGACGCATCGCTCCGCGACCGCCGCACGATCTCCGGAGACGGAATCGTCATCGTTATCTCAACGATCGCCACGGATAACGGGGACGTAGTCGCCGATCCCGAGGTGATCCTCCGTGGAGTCGGAGCCCTTGACAACGAAGTCGAGTTCACAGACGACCTGAAAGACCTGGTTGAGGACGCCCTCGAAAAGAAGGCCAAAGCCAAGGTCCGCGACATCGAGCTGATCCAGGAAGACCTCCACGACGAACTGGCCAAGTCGATCTACAAGAAGCTGAAGAAGCGCCCGATGGTTGTCCCTGTTGTCATTGAGGTCTGAGGTGGTCGGCTAGTCGGTCTACCGTGGGCGCGGACCGGGCACCCCTGTCCAGGATGCCGGGGTTAACGGACGGGACCGGATAGTCGGTCAAGCTGCGCCGGAGGTTGATCGAACAGGGAGGCACCTGGACAGGGGAACCCGGACCACGCCACCAACACGGGTTGAGCCAACGGGCCCAGGACTTTCTGGCCAACATCGCCCGGCTACACGCCGGTGCATGTCAGCCAGAAGCCCCAGTTCAAGGCAAGTTCACCGCACGCCCAACCGTGCAAAGCACGGGAGCAAAGCGATAAGGCAACCAGTGCTCCGCCGGGTCGCCTTAGAGGGCACCCAAGACTCGGCCTTAATGTTGAGAGTGGAGCACGGGGGCTGCCTGCGAGCGATTGGCGAGGAGCGAGCGAAGGTGCTGTAGGGGGCGCCCTTTGGTGCGTTCCCGAGGCTCCGAGCGAACGACGAAGTCCAGGCGCCGCGCAGGCAGCCCCCGTGCCCGCTCGCCGTCCACGATGCGACCACACCCCCTAGGCCCGCACAGGTCCCGTGCACGAACAAGAGCGCCGGGCCTAGGGGGAGGGGAGGCTCGACGCTCTGTGTTGTTTTAGTCAAAAGCGAACCCGCCGAGGCAGTCTGGGGGAGATCCCCGGCGGGTTCATGTGTCTCGTCCGTCTAGAAAGATAGGCAGGGCCCTTAAAAGGCCCCTAAAGCCTTGCTAACGGTTCCTTAGGCAGCTGCGGGTGCGAGCGGCAGGCGGACACTGAAATTGGCTCCACCGTCGGGAGAATCGCCCACTTTGGCCGTTCCGTGATGGCCCTTCGCGATGGCGAAGACGATCGCGAGACCGAGCCCGGTCCCGTTGGTGGCGGCGCGGTCTCCCGGGTCCGTATTGCGCACGAAACGATCGAAGATGTGCGGCCAGAGATCTTCCGGCACGCCGGGCCCGTCGTCGGCGACGGTGAGCACGGCTTCGTGGCTCTGATGGTCGATGTTCGTGGCGACCGTGATCGTCGTGCCTTCCGGCGTGTGGCGCACCGCATTGTCGACCAGGTTGAGGATCACGCGGTGGAGGTCGTCGGGGGTGCCTTCGAGGATCACCGGGGCCGGCGCATCGAGCTCGATCCGGTGGCTCTCGGAGAGCGGGGTGACTTCCTCGACCGCGTTCCCGGCGATTTCGGAAAGGTCGCACCGTGACTTGGACTGGGTGCGCCCCGAATCCGCCCGCGCCAGGATCTGAAGGTCGGCGACCAGGCGCCGCATGCGCTGCGACGAACGCAGCGCCGATTCAACGCTCTCCAGCTCCAGCTCGCGGCCCTGACCGGTCAAAGAAAGCTCGAGCAGCTCGAGGTTGGCCAGGACGCTGGTCAGCGGCGTGCGTAACTCGTGCGACGCATCGGCCACGAACTCCCGTTGTCGTGCCAGGGATTGTTCGCGTTCCGTGTGGGCAAGTTCGAGCTCGTGGAGCATCTCGTTGAAGGTCGTGGTCAGCTCGCCGACTTCGTCGTTGGTCACCGGATTGTTCAGGGTGACTCCGGGATCCCTGGTCCGTGCGATCTGCCCGGCGGCCGTGGTCAGGTTGGAGATCGGTCGCATCGCCCGGCGTGAGAGCACCACGCCGGCCAGCGCCGCGAGCAGGGTGGCACCGAGGGTCCCGGCAAGGACGGAAATCCAGATCCGGTTGACCGAGGTCTGGAGGCGGTCGATCGGCCTGGCAACGCGGACGTAACCGATCGTCTGGCCGCTGCCCGGTGGGTCCTCGTAGGGCACGGTCGCCACCTGGTAGGCACCGACCTCGGTGATCTTCTGGCTGCTCACCGGCCCCAGGCTGGGTGAGTCCTTGAGGCGCACGGTGTCGCCGGTGGCGATGGTGGTCACGTCGGCCGGTGTATTTACGTTCTGGAGCAGCGGTGTGATCGCACTAAAGGGGGTGTAGCCCGGGGTCAGCCGCACGACGTCCCGGATGTCGCGCACGAGGTCGTCGGCGGCGGTCTCGGTGTCGGCCGCGTAGTTGTCACGGACCTGGGATGAGGTGAGCTGTCCCACCGCGACGCCGAAGGCGACCAGGATGATGAAGGTGAGTCCGGAAGACACTCCGGCGAGTTTCCAGCGGATCGGCCACCGCGATGGCCACTTCCGGGATTGGCGCAGCCTCGAGATCAAAGCAATCAGGCCTTGATTACGTAGCCGGCCCCGCGCTTGGTGTGGAGGATGCGCGGCTCGCCGTCCTCTTCCAGTTTCCGGCGGAGGTTGGAGATGAAAACGTCGATCGTGTTCGTTTCATCCAGCGGGTCGTATCCCCAGACCTCTTCCAGCAGACGTTCCCGTGAGATCACCAGTCGCTGGTTCCTCATCAGGTATTCGAGCAGTTCGAATTCGCGCTTGGTCAGTTCGATCTCGCGGTCCCCGCGCAAGGCTTCCTGCGAGTCGGGATTCAGGCGGAGGTCGCCGACCGTGATCAGTGCCGAGCCGCGCGGCGGGTGGCGGCGGAGCAGCGCGCGGATCCGCGCCAGAAGCTCGGTTCGCTCGAAGGGCTTGACCAGGTAGTCGTCGGCGCCGGTGTCGAGTCCGGTGACCCGGTCGGCGGTCTCGGCGCGGGCGGTCAGCATCAGAATCGGGACTTCGCTGTCCTCACGGAGCTTCGTGCAGACCTCGAGGCCGTCCATGCCGGGAAGGCCGAGGTCCAGAACGACCAGATCCGGCATGAATTCCCGGCTGACCTCGAGGCCTTCGGGACCGTCGCCGCCGGCGCGGACCTCGTAACCCTCGGCCCGGAGAGTCCGGCGAAGGACATCGACGATGTCGGCATCGTCCTCGATGACAAGGATGCGCCCACCGGTATCGCCTTCGGTTCCCATGGGGCAGATCATAAAGATTGAGGTAGGCGTTTCTTAAAGATGCAAGATTCGGTTAACCGCATTGGCGGGCGGTGCCGGGTCAGCCCTCGAAAGGATGGTTCTTTGCCGCGTTCAGTGCATATGGGACCACAACGCGGTAAAGAATCAATCTGGGCCCAACCACGTATCGCTCACGGGTAGGCAACCCACTTCTCTACACAGGGTTTTCCCGAAGGGAGCAACCCTGCCTTTTTCAGAACTATGAAGTCTTTGAGAGGGCAAAAACTTCAGGATTGTTCTCCTGATTCCAGTTTTGCCCGCCACTCTCGGCAGACCGATACTCGCAGCCCCTCTTGGAAGGGGTCCGACCTCGCTCGTAGAACAAAGAAACCATGTTCGTTCGTACTACCCGTCGCAATAAAAAGCGCGGGTCGGCCAAGAGTGCCGTCAAGAAGAATCCGAAGAAGACCGAGAAGGTGAAGGAGCCGCTCCAGCAGCGACATCTCGACCTGATCGGCCTCGGCTGCGTGCTGCTCGGGATCTACCTCGTTTTCGTGCTCTATTTCGGCTGGGACGGAGGCCGGCTCGGTTCCGGCCTCCGCGAAGGGCTCCAGTATCTGATCGGCCTGGTCGCCTACGCCATTCCGGTCGCCCTGTTCGCCCTTGCGGCGATCCTGATCTTCAAGCCTTCGCTGCCGTCGACCCGCCCGATACGGACCGGGGCCGGTTTCCTGCTGGGCGGGCTGCTGCTCGCCTTCGCCGCCGGAACGCTCGGCCTGGGCGGCTCGCGGCCCGGCACGATGCAGTACTTCGACTCGGGCTGGTTCCCCGACCACGGCGGCGTCGTCGGCGAATCGGCCTACTGGCTCCTGGCGACCCTGTTGCAGCCGTTCGGCGCCCACCTGATCGCCGTTTTCGCCTTGCTGGCCGGTCTGCTGCTGCTCACCGGCTCGACCGTCGCCGCGGTTCTCTCCCGCAGCGGCTCGGTGTTCAAGAGGGCCGGCACGGCTTCGGCCGGAGCCACCCGTGTCCTCACCCGCACCGCCATCCGTCCCGATGACGACGCCACCGCGGTGATCGATGCCGAAGACGAACTGACCGAACCGCTTTTGCCCGACCATGACGAGATCTTCGCGTCCGATCCCGAAGCGGAGGCGCTGACCGCCGAGATCGAGCTGCCGCGCGACGTTTCGCCGGTCGAAATCGACATCTGGGCCGAAGAGGGCGCCGAGCCGACGATCTCCGACAAGACCGAGAAGCTCGAATCGATCGAGATCTTCGCCGGTGCCGGCGGTGCCGCCGCGGCCGAAGCCGAGCCGGAGACTGCCGAGCGGGGAACCGGCGGCGGCTGGGACGGCACCGATGACGACGGTCCCGGGACATTCACCGACGACTTCGACCAGGAACTGTCCGACCTCGAAGACGAGTTCGACGTGCCCGAGGTGGAATTGGAGAATTCGGAGGCGCTTGCGCTTGAAGGGGCCGGAGAGACCCCGGCCGAGCGCGCGGCCAAGGTCCAGGCCGAACAGCTCGAGCTGACGCCGATGGGCGAGAAGCGCGGCGCCACCACGGCGGCCGAGATCAAATACCGCAAGCCGACGCTCAAGGTGCTCGACAAGGGTTCCAAAGATTCCGGCCCGGACCTGGTCGAACAGAAGGAGCTGGCTCGCAAGCTGGTCGAGACCCTCGGCCACTTCGGGGTCGAAGCCCGGATCGTCGGTGTCGTCTCCGGACCGCACGTCTCCCGCTTCGAGCTCCAGCTGGCGCCCGGGACCAAGGTCAAGAAGGTCTCCGAGCTCTCGAACGACCTCGCGTACGCACTGGCCTCGACCGACATCCGCATCCTCGCGCCGATTCCCGGCAAGCAGGCGGTCGGAGTCGAGGTGCCGAACTCGAGCCGAAAGATGGTCAAGCTGGGCGACATCTATTCGAAGCCGTCGGAGAAGGCATCGCCGCTGGTCGCCTGGCTCGGCAAGGGAATTGACGGCAAGGCGGTCTGCACCGACCTCGCGACCATGCCGCACGTGCTGGTCGCCGGCACCACCGGTTCCGGCAAGTCGGGCTGCGTGAACGCGATCCTCAGCTCGATCCTGATGCACTCTTCGCCGAACGAAGTGCGGCTGGTGCTGGTCGACCCGAAGCAGGTCGAGCTCAACCACTACGAGTCGGTGCCGCACCTGCTGACCCCGGTCGTGACCAACCCCAAGCTCGCCGCGAACGTGCTCCAGAACCTGATCGCCGAGATGGAAACCCGCTACGGATTGATGAAGACCGTACGGGCCAGGAACATCGCCGACTACAACAAGATTCAGGCCGCGGCGAATGAGCCGAAGCTGCCACACATCCTCTGCGTCATCGACGAGCTCGCCGACCTGATGATGGTCGCCCCGGCCGATGTCGAGTCCTCGATCATCCGTCTGGCGCAGAAGTCGCGAGCGACCGGAATCCACCTCGTGCTGGCCACCCAGCGCCCTTCGACCGACATCATCACCGGCACGATCAAGGTCAACATCCCTTCGCGCATCGCCTTCGCCGTGTCCTCGCAGACCGATTCGCGCGTGATCCTCGACCAGGGCGGCGCCGAGGCGCTGCTCGGCCAGGGCGACATGCTCTTCCGCGGGCCGGGAACCTCGAAGTTGAACCGGATCCAGGGCGCCTTCGTCTCCGAGGAGGAGATCGCGCGGATCACCGATTTCTGGTCCGAGCAGGGCGAACCCGAGTTCGAGCAGGAGCTGCTCAGCGAGCGGGAGCCGGTCAAGGAGGGGTCCGCCGACGGTGACTTCGATCCCGACCAGGACGACCTGCTCGACGAAGCGATCCAGCTCGTGGTCGACACCGAGACCGCTTCGGTCTCGATGATCCAGCGCCGCCTGCGCGTCGGTTACACCCGGGCCGGGCGCCTGGTCGACATGCTCGAGCGCCGGGGCGTGATCTCCGGATACGAAGGATCGAAGCCGCGCCAGGTGCTGATCACCGCGGCCGACCTGCCGCGGGTGCTCGGCAAGGGCCAGGCCTTCGGCGAGACCGGGGAAGAGGACGCCGTCACGCCCGATGAGTCCGCTGAACCGATGCTCGAGTCATCACCCCCCGCAGACGCCTGACGCGAGCCCGCTCCTAGATGGTTGATTCCTAATTCCCCCACGCCCGGATGACGCACCCGATACTGCGCATATCTTCGTCATCGGGACTCGAACTTGCCACCGGCAAGCCCTTCGCCCGATTCCTTGATCTGCTTGATCGGGCGCGCCCCCGGACGCCCGGTAATTAGGAATCAGCCACCTGGCGGTAGGGTCGGGACCGTGGCGGAAGAGGAACAGAGCAAATTGGTGCGGGCCGGCGTTCTCGTAACCGGTACGGAAGTACTCACCGCCACGATCGTCGACCGCAACGGCCCCTGGCTTTCCGAGCAGCTGACCGCGATCGGCATCGAGCTGGCCGAGATCCTGATCGTCGCCGACCACGCCGACGACTTGCTCAACGGACTGGAACACATGGCCGGTATCGGCCTCGACCTGATCATCACCACGGGCGGGCTCGGTCCGACCGCGGATGACCTGACGGCCGAGGTCGTCGGGCGCTTCACCGACCGTGAGCTTTCACTGGATACCGAGATGGAGGCGAAGATCGCGGCGATCCTCGAGCGGTTCGTCAAGGCCACGCCGATCGACCTGGCGCCGTCCGCCCTCAATGCCGCCAACCGCAAGCAGGCGATGATTCCGGAGGGCGCCGTGCCGCTGGATCCGGTCGGCACCGCGCCCGGCCTGGTCGTCCCCGGGCCGGATGGCCTGGTCGTGCTGGTGCTGCCGGGACCGCCGCGCGAGCTCCAGCCGATGTGGAAGGCCGCACTGAAACAACCGATGATTGAGGCGATCACCGACCGGGCGACGCACCTGAACTTCTACCGGCTGCGCATGTTCGGCACACCCGAGTCCGAGCTGGCGCTCAGCCTGCGGGAGATCGAATCCGGCGGCCTCGACCTCGACCAGCTCGAAGTCACGACATGCCTGCGTAAGGGTGAGGTCGAAATCGACGTGCGTTACCGCGACGAGGCCTCGGTGACCGCCGAAGGCCTGCGGACCGAGCTCAGGCAGCGCCACGAACGGACTCTTTACAGCCTCGACGGCACGACGATCGACACCATGGTTGCCGGGTTGCTCCAGGGCCGCCGCCTCGGCCTCGCCGAATCCTGCAGCGCCGGCCTGCTCGCGGCCCGGATCACCGACATCCCCGGGGCATCCGAGTATTTCGCCGGCGGCGTCGTTTCGTATTCGAATGAGGCGAAACGCGACCTGCTCGGCGTCGACCAGGGCCTGCTGGACGAGTTCGGGGCGGTTTCTCCCGAGGTGGCCCGGGCGATGGCGGAAGGAGCCCTGGAGCGGTTTGAAGCTGACGTGGCGCTCTCGATCACCGGCGTCGCCGGACCTGGTGGCGGCACCGAAGAGAAGCCGGTCGGTTTCGTCTGCTTCCACGCGCTCACCGCCGACGGGGAGTCGAGCGCGCTCAGTCCGGTGATTCCGGGCGGCCGCAGCGACATCCGGGAGCGTTCGGCCCTGGTCGCGATGCACCTGTTGCGCCGGCTGTTGATCTGAGCCTCTGGGGGCCAGAGAGTCTCGCTTTCGTAACGGAATCGTCACGGTCTGCGCGTCATGAATGCGCTGCATAGGCCTACTTTTCGATTCTCCGTCCGAGGCGATATTTACCGTCCGATCGGAAGGACATACTGCTTCGACTACGAACATGTGTTCGTAGTGCTGTTCAAAAGACTTGTTTTGGAGACGACGATGCGGCCCTGGTGGTCGCGGCGAGGTGACTTACATGAGCGAGAGACCAGAAAACGACATGGGCCCCGGCACCGAGAAAGAGTCCAAGGCCCGTACGGCCGCTCTCGATGCCGCCAAGAGCCACATCGAAAAGCAGTTCGGGGCCGGCTCGCTGATGAAGCTCGGTGATCAAGGTGCGTTGGACATTGAATCGATCTCAACGGGAGCCCTGCCGCTCGATATCGCGCTGGGCGTCGGTGGCATTCCCCGGGGCCGGATCGTCGAGATCTTCGGCCCGGAGTCGTCGGGCAAGACGACGCTGGTCTACCACATCATCGCCGAGGCCCAGAAGCGTGGTGGCGTCTGCGCCTTCGTCGACGCGGAACACGCGATCGACCCGGTCTACGCCCGGCGGATCGGCGTCAACACGGACGAACTGCTGATCTCCCAGCCGGATTACGGCGAGCAGGCGCTGGAAATCGTCGACGTCCTGACCCGCTCCGGCGCGGTCGACGTGGTCGCGATCGACTCGGTCGCCGCGCTGACGCCGCGGGCCGAGCTCGAAGGGCAGATGGGTGACGTCACGGTCGGCCTCCAGGCCCGGCTGATGTCACAGGCCCTGCGTAAACTGGCCGGCAATCTGAACCGGGCGAACACGGTCTGCCTGTTCACCAACCAGATCCGCGAGAAGATCGGCGTGTCGTTCGGCTCGCCGGAAACGCAGCCCGGCGGCCGTGCGCTCAAGTTCTATTCCTCGCAGCGGCTCGACATCCGCCGCATCGAGACCCTCAAGGACGGCACCGAGGCGGTGGCCAACCGGGTCCGGGTCAAGGTCGTGAAGAACAAGGTCGCCGCTCCGTTCAAGCAGGCCGAATTCGACATCGAATACGGAACGGGTATCTCCCGTGAGGGCAGCCTGATCGATCTGGGCATCGACCACGACCTGGTCCAGAAGTCCGGGTCCTTCTTCTCCTACGGCGACACCCGGCTCGGACAGGGCCGCAGCAACTCGAAGCAGTTCCTGGCCGAGAACCCGGATATCTCCCTGGAGATCGAGACCCGGATCCTCGAGTCCCTGGGCATCACCCGGGACGGCTCGTCGATCGAGGCCGCAGAGACGGAAGAAGTGAAGGACACGAAGGATAAGAAGGAAGCTGCGGCCCCGGTGGACAAGAAGGAAGCCGAGGCTCCGGTGGCGATTGTCGAAGACGCTCTGGCGGAGGAGAAGCAGGCGGCCTGACCCCGTCAGGGACAGGCCGCTCACCTAAAAAATGGCTGACGAAGTCCTGGCCAAGGCGCTGGGGGCGATCGGGCGCAAGGAGCGCACGGTCACCGAAATGCGGGCCTGGCTGGGTGAACGGGAGGTCGAGCCGGACGAGATCCAGCGGGTCGTCAACTTCCTGATCGAGAACGAGGCGCTGAACGACCGCAAGTTCGCGATCGAATACACCTCGGACAAACGTGAGATCTCCGGCTGGGGCCAAACCCGGATCCGTGAGACGTTGCGCAAACGTGGCATGCCCGAGGGCCTGATCCAGGAGGCACTGGCGCAGGACACGGGGGAGAGCGAAGTGGACCGGGCGGCACGCACGCTGGAGGAGCGCGGTGTCGATCTGAGCGACGACCGTGGCAAGAGCCGGGCCCTCGGACTGCTCTCGCGGCGCGGGTACTCCGTCGAGGAGGCCTACGCCGCAATTCGAAGAAAAGATTCCGCTGCCTGAATCCTGGAGGGCAGGGCGAGGCGGTCAGCTACCTTTAACTGACCTTCATGGAACTGCGTTCTTTCATCCCTGCATGGCTCCGGTCCGGAACGGCTGAACCGGAAGACCTCGGTGAAAATGACGCCGGCCGGGTCAACGGTCAGCGGCTCGATCCATCGGCGATGCCCGGGGGCGAACCCGGCGCGCTTTCGGCCCAGGCCGAGCTGCGGGCCCGCCGTGAGGAGATCATCCGGATGGAAGAGCGCGCCCTGCGCGAACTCGAATCGGCGCAGACCAAGCTGCGGGAGGCCGATCGGCGGAACGACCTGCTGGAGGTGCGCGAGGAGAAGGTGATCGAAGGCGAAGGCATCGTTGCTGAGGCCCGTGAGCGACAGCTGGAGGAGCTCGAGCGGGTCGCCGGACTCTCACAGGCACAGGCCCGGAAACTGCTGCTCAAAGAGGTGGAGGCGGATGCGAGCCACCAGGCCGGCCTGACCATCAAGCGGGTCGAGGACGAAGCCAAGCTCGAATCCGAGCGACGGGCCCGGGGCATCCTCGCGGTCGCGATGCAGCGGCTCGCCTCGAACCAGTCGATCGAAGGCAACACCCGTTCGATCCATCTGCCGTCCGAGGACATGAAGGGCCGCATCATCGGCAAGGACGGGCGGAACATCCGGGCGCTCGAAAACCTGACCGGGGTCGACATCATCATCGACGAGACCCCGGAGACCGTCGTGCTCTCGAGCTTCGACGGAGTGCGGCGCGAAGTCGCGCGGCTGACCCTGGAGAAGCTGATTGCCGACGGGCGCATCCACCCGGCTTCCTGTGAGGCCGCGTTCACCGAATCGGAGTCCGAGCTCGACGACTTCATGATCGAGGCGGCCGAATCGGCGCTGCTCGATGCCCGGGTCACCGGGGTTCACCCGGAACTGGTCCGTTTGCTGGGCCGGCTCCGCTTCCGGACGAGCTACAGCCAGAACGTGCTGGCCCACCTGGTCGAGTCCTCGCAGCTGGCGGCGATGATGGCGGCCGAGCTCGGCGCTTCGGTCGAAGTCGCCCGCCGCGCCGCGCTGCTCCACGACATCGGCAAGGCGGTCAGCCATGAGGTGGAAGGAACCCACGCTTCAGTCGGAGCCCGTCTGGCTCGCCGCTACGACGAGATCGACTCGATCACCCACGCGATCGAGGCCCATCACAACGAGATCGAACCGGTGACCGTGGAAGCGGTGATCGTGCAGGCGGCCGACGCCCTTTCCGGCGCCCGGCCGGGCGCCCGGGGCGACTCGCTCGAGCAGTACGTGACCCGGCTCGGCGACCTCGAGGAGATCGCGCTGCGCCAGACCGGTGTGCGCAAGGTCTACGCGATGCAGGCCGGTCGCGAGATCCGGGTCATCGTCGATCCGGGTCAGGTTGACGACCGTGCCGTGGCGGTCATCTCCCACGAGATCGCCACCGCGATCGAACGGGAGATGGAGTATCCCGGGCAGATCAAGATCACGGTGATCCGCGAGCTCCGGGCGACCAAGATCGCCCGTTAGGGAGCCAATCCGGCGGTCGGCCCTCGCCGGAGGGCAAACCGCCTCGCCCAGCAGATAAGATTGCCTCGATGGATCTCCAGACCACCTTTATCGTCTTCGGACTCTGCCTCGCCGCCCTGGCCGTCCTCACCTGCCTCGTCGGCCTGCGCTCCAAGGACTTTCCGAACCGGAACACGATGGTCGGATTGCTGGTCCTCGGGGTCCTGCTGGTGGCCGGCACCGCGACCTATGCGGTCAAGCTTTCCGTCGAGGAGCAGCACCAGCGTGAAGAAGGCGAGCTTGCCACCGGCGAAGAGGCTTCGGTCACTCCGGTCGTGGTTCCCGCCCGCTTCTGATCGACGAAGCGACCTTCCGTTGTCAGCGGTGCCGGTAACCTCGTCACCGATGAAGAAGTTCCACGTCACCACCTTCGGGTGCCAGATGAACGCCCACGATTCCGAGCGCATGAAAGGCATGCTGACCTCGCTCGGCTACTCGGAGGTCGAAACGCGTGAGGCCGCCGACCTGATCCTCTTCAACACCTGTTCGATCCGGGAGAACGCGGACAACCGTTTCATTTCCCACCTCGGTGAAGCCAAGCGGCTCAAGTCCGAGGATCCCGGGCGCATCATCGGGGTCGGCGGCTGCTGGGCCCAGTCGGTCAAGGACGAGGTGTTCCGCCGGTTTCCGTTCGTCGACGTCGCATTCGGCCCGGGGCAGATCCATCGTCTGGCTGAATTCCTGAACTCGGACTCATTGACCGCCCAGGGGTTTTTCGAATTCGAGGAATTCTCGGGTGACCTGCCGTCACACCGGGAGCGTCAGTTCCAGGGCTGGCTCCAGATCTCACAGGGCTGCAACTGTGCCTGCTCCTACTGCATCGTGCCGACCACCCGGGGGCGTGAAGAGAGCCGCGACCCCGACCTGCTGATCGCCGAGGCCGAGCGCCAGGCCGCCGACGGCGTCATGGAACTGACCCTGCTCGGACAGAACGTCAACAGCTACGGGCGTGACCTGCCGAAAGAGACCCGGATCCGATTCTCCGACCTGCTTCGACGGGTCGACCAGGTCGACGGCATCGAGCGCATCCGATACACCAGTCCGCACCCCAAGGACATGCGCGAGGACGTGATCGAAGCCCACGCGGAGCTGCCCGGACTGTGCGAGCACATCCACCTGCCGCTCCAGTCCGGTTCGAGCCCGATCCTCAAGAAGATGCGCCGCACCTATACGCGCGAGCGCTACATGGACCGGGTCGCGATGATCCACGAACGGCTGCCCGACTGCGGCATCACCACCGACATCATCGTCGGCTTTCCCGGCGAGACCGACGAAGACTTCGTCCAGACGCTCGAGGTGGTGGAGGAAGTCGGCTACGACGGCGCCTTCACTTTCATCTATTCGCCGCGCCGGGGAACCCTCGCTGCGGAGATGGACGGCCAGGTGTCCCATCCAGTCAAGAAGGAGCGCATGGCCGCCCTGCTCGAAGTGGTCCAGCGCCGTGCCAAAGAGGAGGCCCAGCGTTTCGTCGGCCGCTCGCTGGAAGTGCTGGTCGAAGGCCCTAGCCGCAACGATCCGACCCGGATCCGGGGGCGCAGCCGGCACAACAAGGCCGTGAACTTCGAAGGAACCGCGCTGCCCGGCCAGCTGGTCGAGGTCGACATCACCGAAGCCACATCGCTGTCCCTGACCGGCACAGAGAGGCTGCTCAGCAGGATCGCGGTGTGAGTGCCCCTGAGGCAGACGTCGCCGGTTCATCGCCCCGGCCCGTGATCGCGATTTTCGGCCCGACCGGGATCGGCAAGACCGGTGTAGTCATCGAACTGGCCGAACTGCTGCGCGCCCGTGGCTCCCGGCCGGTCGCCG
This sequence comes from Thermoleophilia bacterium, assembly GCA_016650125.1. GTDB lineage: Bacteria > Actinomycetota > Thermoleophilia > Solirubrobacterales > 70-9 > 67-14. The sequence continues at coordinate 59,314 of JAENWT010000013.1, read as the reverse complement.
TCAATTGCGACGCGATCCAGGTCTATTCCGGCCTGGAGGTCCTGAGCGGGGTGGCGAGTGCGGAAGAGAATGCGCGCCTCGAGCACCGGCTGACCGGTTTCGTGCCGGTTGACGAGGAATTCAGCGCCGGCCGCTACGGGGAACGGGCCCACCAGGAGATCGACCGGTGTCTCGCCGAAGGCCGGCAACCGATTGTGGTCGGTGGGACCGGCCTGTACCTGCGCGCCGCGCTGACCGACCTCGATTTTCGCCCATCCGTGCCTGATGCGCTGCGGAAAGAGGTCGAAAGCGAACTCGAAGAGCGCGGCCCGGAGGCAATGCACGCGACCCTGCCACCGGAATTCCGGGATTCGATCCATCCGAACGATCGCAAGCGGATCGCCCGGACGATCGAGCTGATCCGCGACGGCCAGGCGCCGGCGCCGGACCACAAGGGCGGGGGCGAGCTCTGGACGGCCGACCTGCGCCAACCGACCCTGTTGTTCGGCCTGGTCGACGACGACGATGCCCTGGTCGAGCGGATCGACCGGAGGGTTGAGGCGATGGCGGCTTGCGATGCGGCCGGCGAGGTTAAACGGGCGATCGCCGGGAACGCGTCGCGTACCGCCCGGGCGGCGATCGGGTTTTCCGAGTTCCTCGAAGGCGACCTTGACCGGGTCAAGCTGCTTCACCGGCGCTATGGCCGGCGGCAGATGACCTGGATGCGCCGGATGGCCGGGGTGGAGGTCGTCGAACGGGAAGGCCGATCCGACGAGGCAGTCGCGCAGGCCATTCTCGACCGGATCGACTTGGATTCCGGTCGAAATGCAGCGGGCCGCTCTTACGGATAGCTTGCGGGGCCGCATGAAGTTCGAGAAATGGCAAGCCCTTGGGAACGACTATGTGATCCTCGAAGAAGAGGCCCTTCCCTGGGACCTCAACCAGCAACGGATCCAGCGCATCTGCGATCCGCATTTCGGCGTCGGCTCGGACGGCGTGCTGCTGATCTCCCGTAGTGATAACCCGGCGTACGTGGCCAAACTGCGCATCTTCAACCCCGACGGATCCGAGGCCGAGCTGTCCGGTAACGGGGCCCGGGAAGCCGTGCTCTACATGCGGCGCCACGGCTGGACCAAGGACGACGAGTTCACGATCCTGACCGAGTCGGGGCCGGTCACCCCGCAGATCACGTCCGAGCGCACCTGCTCGGTGCGCATGGGTCGTGCTTCGACCACTTCAAGTGACTTTCCGAGCGGTGGCGCCGACGGACTCGGCACCGTGTCATCGGCCGGGCGCGACTGGGACTTCCGGCACGTATCGGTCGGCAACCCGCAGTGCGCGATCGAAGTCGGCGGCGACATTGAAGGCCTCGACCTGCCGAAGGTCGGGCCGGACATCGAAAACAGCGGACTCTTCCCGAACCGCACCAACGTCTCCTTCTTCCGCGTATTGGGCTCACGGGTCCGGGCCCGGATCTTCGAGCGCGGCGTGGGCGAGACCCTTTCCTCCGGCACCGGCGCCAGTGGCGCGGCGGTGGCCGCATACCTGGGCGGTGCGCCGAGCCCGATCACGGTCGAGCTCGACGGCGGAGAGCTGCTCGTGGAGATAACCCCTGACCTCGAAGTGACGCTCACGGGCTGGGCCGAACCGATCCTCGCGGGCGAGCTCGCGCCGGAGCTGGTCGAAGCAATGGCCGACCTGACCGCCTGACAATCGAAAGGAACCCTTGGCCCTCACCGATCCCTCCAAGCGCCTCGAAGCGATGCCCCCTTACAAGTTCGCGGAACTGGAACGCCAGATCTCCGACAAGCGGGCCGCCGGCATCGACGTGATCAGCCTCGGCATCGGCGATCCCGACATGCCGACCTACCCGCACGTGGTCAAGGCGATGCAGGCGGCCGTGGCCGAGAACTCGAACCAGAAGTACCCGAGCAACCGGGGACGCGAGGAATTCCGTCAGGCTTTTTCCGACTTCTACCGTGACCGGTTTGGCGTGACGATCGATCCCGATTCGGAAGTGATCCCGGCGATCGGTGCCAAGGAGTGCATCTACAACCTCTGCTTTGCTTTCCTCGACCCCGGCGACGTTGCCCTGGCCTCCGACCCGGGCTACCCGGTGTACACCGGCGGGCCGATCCTGGCCGGAGCCGAAGCGGTGCTGCTGCCGCTGAAGGAAGAGCTCGGCTTCGCCCCGGATCTCGGCGCGATCGACCAGCTGACCGCCAAGCGCGCCCGCCTCCTGTTCCTGAACTACCCGAACAACCCGAGCGGGGCGATCGTGCCCGACGGATTCTTCGAGCAGGTCGTCGAATTCGCGCGGAAGAACGAGATCCTTGTCGTACATGACAACGCGTATTCGGAAACGACCTATGACGGTTACGTAGCGCCCAGCTTCCTGGCCACGCCGGGAGCCAAAGAGGTCGGCGTCGAGGTCTTCTCGCTCTCGAAGGGCTACAACATGACCGGCTGGCGGGTCGGGGCGATCCTCGGCAACGCCGAAGCGATCCAGACCTACTGGCGCCTCAAGACCAACGTCGACTCCGGCCTCTTCGAATCGGTCCAGCTGGCCGCCGTGGCCGCGCTTGAAGGTCCCCAGGACTCGCTTGAGGAGATGAACGCGATCTACGCCCGACGCCGTGACCTGGTGGTCGACACGCTTCGCGCGATCGGCGTCGATGTCGCCAGTCCCAAAGGCACGATCTACGTCTGGGCGCCGGTGCCGGAAGGCCACACCTCGACCAGCTTCTGCGAGATGGTGCTCGAAGAGGCGGCCGTGGTCATCTCACCAGGCTCGATGTACGGCCGAAGCGGCGAGGGCTATTTCCGAATCTCGCTTACTACGCCGGATGATCGGCTTACTGAAGCCCTTGAGCGGATGAAGGAGCATCTGGCTTAGCGGGCTACCGCGGGTGGCGGACTACCGCGAGGGGCGGGCAAAACCTAACCAGGAGAACAAGCTCCTGGTTTTTGCCCTCTCGGAGCTATCAACGCTTTGCATAAGGCGTGGTGATCTCAGCCCGTCAACGCAACGCTCGCTCCAGCGTATAGGCCGGCGTCTTGAAGCCGAGGGTCTTCCTCGGGCGGGTGTTCAACTTGAGTGCTACCCGGTCGAGTTCGGTTTGGGTGAACTTCGATAGGTCTGTTCCTTTCGGGAAATATTGGCGAAGAAGGCCGTTGGTATTCTCATTCGAGCCGCGCTGCCAGGGGCTCTGCGGGTCGCAGATGTAGACCTTCAGGTCGGTGGCCACCGTGAACGAGGCATGGCCGGCCATCTCACTTCCGCGGTCCCAGGTGAGCGACTCCTTGAGCTCGCCGGGGAGCTCAACCATTTGGCTGGCCAAGGCCTCGATCACCGTCTCGGTGTCCTTGCCGTCGAGCTTCACCAGCATCACGAACCTCGAGTGTCGCTCAACCAGGGTGGCGATGTGGGTGTTGGCCTTGCCGGCCAGGAGGTCTCCTTCCCAGTGGCCGGGCACCGCCCGGTCTTCTGCTTCTGCCGGGCGCTCGGATATCGAAACCGCTCCGACGATCTGCCCCTGGCCGGTGTTGGTTTTCTTGGTTCCCTTCGGCCGTCTCATCGCCCGGGCTCTTCTCAGATGTGAGATCAGCTCCCGCTTGAGTGCACCCCGGGTCTGGATGAAGAGCGTCAGGTAGATCGTCTCGTGAGACACCTGCATAGTTTGATCGTTCGGAAAGGAATCTTTGAGAAAGCCCGCGATCTGCTCCGACGACCAGTCTTTTTCGAGCTTTCCGGCAACCAGCCTCCGGAGTTTCGAGTTCAGCCGAAGCTTGCAGTCTTGCGGTCTCCGGGCTCTCGCCGAAGCCCTCTGATCGGCGGCGCCTGCCCGGTAGCTGACCCGGCCAAGGTTCCGGCTGATCTCCCGGGAAACGGTCGAGGGGGCCCGCCCGAGCTGTCGGGCGAGACCCCGGATCGATTCACCACTGGCGATCCCCCGCGAGATCTCCTCGCGCTCATCGAGGGTCAGCGCCAGCCGGCTCCGGTGGCGCTCCCTCGGCGGGATGCCACCGTTCTTTTTGAGCTCGATGTGGACCGAGCCGTGCTTTCGGTCGAGGGCGCGGGCGATCGCTGCCGCCGACTCACCTCGTTTCCATCTTTCCCAGAGATCCTTCCTCTCGGCTTGGGTGTAGCGCCTTCGTCTTTGCCTGACCATCTCAACTCCTCCTTTTCGAACTCTCTCTATCCAGAGTGTTGCGATGAGGGGTTGAGGTCAAGGCCGGATTTCCTAACTGGGAAATCACGGCGTTTGCTGCAGTGGGGACCCACAGCGACATCACACGGTTGGAGCCGCGGCTACTTCGGGCTTTCGGTGCTCTGCCGCTTACTTCACGTCCACCTCGGCGACCATTCCCTTCAAAGCATGGGGTGGGCCTCCGTCGCGGTCGCTGATGAAGCAGATGAGCGCGTAGCGGCCCGGCTTTGCGAAGTCGAGCTTGACCACCTGGCTGTCGCCTCCCTCGAGCACGGCCGTTGATTTGGTCTGCTTCTCGTCCACCGGCGGCGGGCCCTCTTCCTCCTTCAGTGCCGTCTTGACGTCGTCCAGCGTGGCGTCACCGACGATCGGGGCGTAGATCATGTGGTGCGGCTGCTGGCCCGTGTTCTCGAACAGGACCTCGTTCTCGCCGGTCTTCAGTCCTTCGGTCTTGAATCCGTAGTCGAAGGCGGAAACGGACTCATCGGCTTCGACAGAATCATCCGAGGAGTCACCGGTCACCTTGAAGGTCGCTGCGAGTTCGGCGGTCGGATCGCCTTCCGTGCCGAAGCCGTAGTACGTGCCCGGTTCCAGCACCTGAGTCACAGTCTGGCTTTCGCCGGCAGGGGTGGTTCCGACCCCTCCCGGAAAGCTGATCCAGTCCGGCAGCGGCTGACCCTTGAACCAGTTGTCGATGCCCTTGATGGTCTCTTCGATCGTCTGGTCGTCGGCGACCTTGACCAATTGAAGGTCGCCTTCATCCTTGGCATCGTTCTGAAGCGAGATCTCGGTGGGACCCGACTCGGCGGTCGAGGGTCCACTTACCTTTACGCCTGCATCCTCCGAGGAGGCCGTGAACGAGAGGGTCTGGGGATCGTCGGAATCGTCGCTGCCTCCGCAGGCCGTGAGACCGGCCGGGATGAGCAGGGCAAGGATGACGAACAGGGCACCACGGAAGAGCGGACCACTCGTTGGCTTCACGGAGACTCCTTGATTCAGGTTGGACGGGACAGCTAGAAGCTATCCGAAGTACCGGTCCCCGATCAAGCGGCGTCGAGCTTTCCTTCAGCCGTGAAGGTGTCGCGCAAACCTGTCTCGAGGTCGCGCGGACGGAAGCCGAGCTCCTTCTTCGCTTTCTCGGGATTCGCCCAGAAGGTGACGCCGTCGGTCGACTTGATCAGCTCCGCGAGGTTCGGCGGCTGGCCCATGATCTTGCCGACCAGCGGGCCGATCGGCCGCAGCAGCTTGAGCAGTCCGGTCGGCATCGTCCGGGACGGGGCCTTCTTGCCGGCGACCCTGGCCGAGGTCTCGAGGATCTCGCGCATGGTGACGTTGTCCGAAGTCAGGATGTAGCTTTCGCCGATCTTGCCTTTGTCGAGGATCAGCGTCAGGCCAGAAGCGACGTCGTCGACGTAGGCCAGGCCAGTGCCGAAGTCCGGGAACGGCATCATCGGCAGCTTGCCGTCGAGGAACTGGTTGATCGTGCCGGCGAGGGCCGAGTGGTCGCCGGGACCGTAGACCCCGGCGGGCTGGGCGATCACGCAGGGCAGGTTCTGGTTCTTGATCAGGTCCTTGGCGATCTGGTGCGCTTCGTACTTGGTCTCTTCGTAGTACGACGTGAAGTCCAGATTGGGGCGCTCGAAGGATTCGTCGACGATCTCGTGGTTGGTGTTGCCGAACACGGCACAGGTGGAGACGTAAAGGACGCGCGGAATGTTGGACATGAGGCAGGCGTTGAGCACGTTCGAGGTGCCGTCGATGTTCGCCTCCTTGAGCGCCTGGTGGCGTGAGGCCGGGATGCCGACCTCGTAGAGCGCCGCGTTGTGGACCACGGCGTCGCTCCCCTGCATCTGAACGGCCAGCCGGTCCTGGTCGGAGAGGTCACCGTCGACCAGCTCGCAGCCGAGCTCGCTGAGGTCGGTGGCCCGGGAGCGGTCCCGGACCAGACAGGTCAGGTGGTGCCCCTGTTCGGCCAGGTGCCTGGCCGTGGATGTTCCGATGAATCCGGTCGCGCCGGTCATGAAGATCTTCATGGGAAGGCAGGCTACTCCGAATGCCAGAGGCCTGGTGTGGGTTAGACGTGCGTGCGGATAACCCTCACCAGGCCTCTAGGATGAAGGTGTGGACGCCGAACTGCCAAAGGCGCAGAAAGCCGGATCGAAGATCGACGACGCGCTCGCCCGGCGCGCGCGCCAGCGTGCCTTGATGATCGCCGTCGACACGACGGGCGACGGCACACTTGACGAGCTGGGCGAGTTGCTGCGCACGGCCGGGGTGGTCACGGCCGGGGAGATGATCCAGCGGCGGAGCGAGCCGGATCCGGACCGGTACTTCGGACAGGGCAAACTGACCGAGGCCAAGGAGGAGATCGAACGCACGGGCGCCAATCTCGTCGCCTGCGACGACGAGCTCGCGCCGCGCCAGGAGAGGAACCTCGAAGCGGCCCTCGGCGTCCCGGTGATCGACCGCACGGCGGTCATCCTCGACATCTTCGCCGACCACGCCCACTCAGCCGAAGGAAAGCTTCAGGTCGAACTGGCCCAGCTCGAGTACAACCTGGCCCGCATGCGGGGACTCTGGACCCACCTCGAGCGCCTCGGCGCCGGAATCGGCACCCGTGGCCCCGGCGAGTCCCAGATCGAGACCGACCGCCGACTGGCCCGTGACCGGATCGCGATGCTCAGGCGGCGCCTGCGGGGCGTCGAGCAGAACCGCGGCGTGATGCGCAGCCGACGGCAGGATTCAGCTCTGCCCCAGGTCGCCCTGGCCGGTTACACCAACGCCGGCAAGTCGACCCTGCTGAACGCGATGACCGGAGCCGACGTGAGCATCGGCGACCGGCTGTTCCACACGCTGGACCCGACCACCCGGGCCTACGAGTACGAAAGCCGGCGGTACCTGGTCACCGACACGGTCGGATTCATCGACAAGCTGCCGCATCAACTGGTCGAAGCCTTCAAGGCAACGCTCGAGGAGACCGTTCTCTCCGACCTGATCCTGCATGTCGTTGACGCCTCCTCGCCCGAGGAACGGCTCCAGATGGAGATGCAAGCGGCCGACAGCGTGCTCGGGGAGATCGGCGTGGACAGCAAGCCGCGCTTGCTGGTCCTCAACAAGATCGACCTGCTGACGCCGGAAGAACGGGACGAGGTACGGATCAGCCACCCCGATGCCGTCGCGGTGTCAGCGGTCACCGGCGAAGGCCTCGATGACCTGAAGGCGGCGACCGAAAAGGTGTTCGAGTCGACGATGATGCCGGTCGAGCTCCTGGTGCCGTACAGCGAAGGCGCCCGGCTCCACGACCTGCATGAAGTCGCCGGCAAAGTCGACCGCGAGGACGGCCCCGACGGCGTCCTGGTCAAGACCCGCCTGCCGATGGGCGAGATGCATCGTTTCGCCGATCTGGCCACCGGCTAGCCCGCCGGATCGCCTACCGGCCTCGGGTAGAGTGAGCGGCAATGAGGCTCAACTTCCAGATCCTGGCTGACGGTGCGACCCTCCCGACCCGGGCCCACGAAGGCGACGCCGGCCTCGATCTCTACGCTTCCGAACCCGCCCACATCGGACCGGGGGAGCGCTGGCAGGTCGGGACCGGGATCGCAGTCGAAATCCCGGACGGGCACGCCGGACTGGTGCTGCCGCGTTCCGGCCTGGCCCGGAAGCACGGCATCTCGGTGGTCAACGCTCCTGGCCTGATCGATTCCGGATACCGCGGTGAGCTGAAGGTTCTGTTGCTGAACAACGACCCGGCCGAGGTCTTCCGGATCGAGCCCGGTGACCGAATCGCCCAGCTGGTAGTGGTGCCCGTTGCCCTGGCCGAACCGGCCGAGGCCGAATCGCTCTCCGCCAGCGAGCGCGGCGAGGGCGGATTCGGTTCAACCGGCCGCTGACTCCCCGGTCAGCCGAGGGCCGCCCGGCGGGCGGTCTCGTGCGCGGCAGACTCGAAGGTGTCGTCGAGCGGCTCCAGTTCGACCCCGGCGCCGTGGTGGTGCTCGAGCGCGAGCTTGATCAAGTGGTCGGCCAGCCACGAGTTCTTCGGCAGGAGCGGGCCGTGCAGGTAGGTCCCGATCAGGTTGTCTTCCCGCACGCCCTCGAAGCCGTCGCCGCCGTTATTGCCGTGACCCGACTCGACCTTGCCGAAGGGGGTCGCGGCCGGGCCGAGGTAGGTGCGGCCACCGTGGTTCTCGAAACCGGCGACCGTGCGGTCGGTGCCGTCGAGGTTCACCGTGATCGCGACCGGGCCGATCAGACGCGGGCCGGGCTCACGCACGGTCTTTAACTCGACCAGGCCAAGTCCTTCGATCACTTCGTCGGCCAGCTGGTAGGAGCTGCCGAGCAGCTGGTAGCCGCCGCAGACCGCGAGGATGACGGTGCCGTCCTCCTTGGCCCGGACCAGGCTGTCCCGCTTCGTCGCGACCAGGTCGGAGGCGACCAGCCGCTGGTCACGATCCTGGCCGCCGCCCATGTAGATCAGGTCGAATCCAGCCGGGTCGAAGGTCTCTCCGGTGCCGCAGCGGGTCACCTCGAAGTCAATTCCCCGCCAGCGGCAGCGGTTCTCGAAGAAGATGATGTTGCCGCGGTCGGCATAGATGTTCATCTGGTCCGGGTAGAGGCTGAGCAGGCGGAGTTTCATCGCGCAAAGCCTAGGGATCAGGAGCCCGTGGCATCGTGACGGGCGACGACGATGACCGAGGCGATGTGCCGGTCGGTCTCCGGGACTTCGATCGTTCGCGAGGCCTGCAGCCCAACGGCTGCCAGCTCCGCGGTCAGCGAGTCGCGGTCCATCAGGTCGAGAGTGATGCTGTCGTGGGATTCCTCCAGCGATCCGTCAGACCCGACCACCTGTCGCAGCCGGATTACCGTGAGCGTTCCGGCGTCAGCGTCGACCGCCACCGGTCGGCTCGCGTACACCGATTCGCCCACCTCACGCAGGTCCGGGAGGATGTCGACCGTCTGGCTCTCCTGACGAATCAACTCGGAGATCGCGAACGCGGCAACCCCGTCCGGCTCGAGACGTTGCTTCACGCCGGCCAGCAACCGACGCCTCTTGGGTACTCCGCCGAGGATATGGAGCAGCTGCTGCGGCGCGATGATCGTTTCGAACAGGTCCTGGCCCAGGTCCAGCGTTGCGACTTCGGTCACGTCACCGGTGATCGCGGCGACATGGTCCTCGGTCGCGAGGCGGTTCAGGTCGGCGACCATCTCCGGGTCACGATCGACTCCGAGGACGGTCTTGCCTTCAGCGGCGAGGTACCGGGCGACCCGGCCGATGCCACACCCGAGATCGAGAACGGAAGCCGAGCCGGCGGTTATCTGCGACCAGATCGCGAGGTCTGCCTCGTAGGAGCAGGATTCGACCAGCTGCCAGATCGAAGCTTTGTCGGAGGCCTGATCGGCGAGGATCAACCTTCCCAGTACCTCTCGGCGTCTCCCTGGTCGGCAAGCAGTTGACGCAGCTCCAGCAGGGCCGTGTAGGTCGGCATGGCGAAGAGCTTTCCGGGCTTTCGGCCGAGAGCCTCATCGAGTCCCTTGCCGATCCCGTCGACGACGGTGATCCTCTCCGTGTCCCAACCCCCGTACTTGAGCCGCAGGGCCATTTCCGGTCCGCGGGTGCCGGTGCAGATGATCGAGTTGACGTGACCGGCCAGCATCTCGAAGTCGGCGTCCCAGATCCAGGACACGTCCCGGCCGTCGGCGATGCCATCGTTGAGCGCGATCCAGAGGTCCAGCTTGCCGGGTCCGAGCGCCAGCGTGCGGATCACCTCGTTGGCCCCGGCCGGGTTCTTGATCAGCAGGATCGAGAGTTCCGTCTCCTTGATCTGTATTCGCTCCACCCGCCCGAAGACCGCCTGCATGCCCTTCAGCGCGGCGACCGAGGCGTCAATCGGGATCTCCAGCGCCCGGGCGGTCGCGATCGCTCCAAGTGCGTTGTAGAGGTTGTAGAGGCCGGGCAGTGGCAGCGTCAGCCGCGCCGTGCCCTCCGGGCTGACGACGGTCGCTTCGAGACCGCTCATGCCTTTCAGTTCGATCTCCTTCGCGAAGACTTCGGGTGACGGGCGTTTCATGCCGCAGTTCGGGCAACAATAGTGGCCGAGGTGTCCGACGAATGCACGCTGGTAGTCGAGCGCGTGGCCGCAGACCCGGCAGTTTTTGGCGTCGTGGGCATGCTGAAGCTCGGCCAGGGCCTGGCTCTCGTCCTCGATGCCGAAGTAGGTGGTGCGATCGCCGGAGTAACGCCCGATGTCGGCGACCAGGGGGTCGTCGGCATTGAGGATGAATTCGGTGAGGCCCGCCCTTGACTCCGCCAGCTTGACCCAGGCGTCGGCCAGCGCCGCGGTCTCGCCGTAGCGGTCCAGCTGATCGCGGAAGAGGTTGCCGAGCAGGATCGCCCGCGGCCCGAGCCGGGCAGCGGTCTCGGGCAGCCAGGCTTCGTCGACCTCGAAGAGGCCTTCGTCGCCGCGTTGCTCGAGCAGTGCCGTCGCCACGCCCCAGGTCATGTTCGAGCCGGCCCGGTTGTGGACCGGATGGCGCCCGTTTGCGGTCAGGATCGAGGCCAGCATCGCCGCGGTGGTGGTCTTGCCGTTGGTCGCGCTGATCAGGGTGGACCCGTGCTCGAGCCTTGAGCCGAGCTTGCTGATCGCCTCCGGATCGAGCTTGAGCAGGACGCGGCCCGGCAGGGTGGTGCCGCCGCCGCGGCCGGTCAGGCGGCTCAGCCGGCCGATCATGCGGGCGAGGCCGGCTTTGAGCCTGATCAAGGGCCGCCCTCGGGCACGATCATCGAGAGTGCCGAGGGCAGGACCCGAATCGTCGCCGGAAGTTTGGTCAGGGGATCGCCGTCGGCGTAGACGACCAGCGGCTTGCTCGCCCGGATCTCGATCGATGAGGTCTGCCAGTACTCGACTTCTTCATTCTTGATGTGGGTTCCTCTGAAGACCTTCGGCAGATCCATGAGGAAGCGGAACTTCGGCGCGTCGCCGATCACGACGACGTCGAGGCGACCGTCGGAAAGCTCGGCGTCCGGCGCGAGGTTCATGCCGCCGCCGTAATAGCCGTTGTTGGCCACGGCGACCGTGTAGCCCGTGTAGCGGCTCTGGATGCCGCCTTCGACCAGGGCGAAGCGTTCCGGCTTCCAGCTGATCAGCGCCCGCAGGGCGGCGTAGGCGTAGACCAGCGTCCCCTTGAGGACCTTCGCATCGTTGGCGATGCGGTTCGCCTCCGAATCGAAGCCGACCGAGGCAATTCCGAGAAATCGCTCGCCGTTGGCGTCACCGATGTCGATCAGCCGCTCGAACCCGTGGTCGAGGCAGTGCACGGCCTCGGCTGGATCGGTCGGGATTCCCAGCCCACGGGCGAGGTCGTTTCCACGGCCGGCCGGGATCAACCCGAGGGGCCAGTCGACTCCCGCCATGGCGCCGCCGACCGCTCCGATCAGCCCGTCGCCGCTCATCACCACCGGGATCTCGCGGCCTTCGATCGCGTCCAGGGCGAGGTCGACCCCGTGCTCGACCGATCGTGTTCTCTCGACACGGAAGATCATGCGCCGGGCATCGAGCTGCCGTTCGACTTCGGGCAGCAGCTTCAGGGCCCGACCGCCGCCGGCGCTCGGGTTGATGATCAGGGCATAGTGCTTTTCGACGGGCAGAGTCATTCCGGCAAACCTTTCTTCCGCGCGGCGAAGTATGTCCCGCGGGCGGCCGTGCCGGTCTCGACCCCACTAAAACCGAGCTTGCCGAACTTCTTGCCCAACAGGTCGTCGGGGGTCGAGAACGGCGTGTTCTGGCCGCTGCTCGAAGCGATGACCACCGAGCCGCCGGAGCGCAGCACCCGGTCGATCTCGGCGAAGAAGACGGGCATATTGGTCTGGGTCACGAGGTCGAAGTGCTCGTCCGGGTAAGGCAGCTTGCCGGCGTCTCCCACCCGGAAGGCGACCCGCGCTTCGGGATCGAGCCCGATCCGTGAATTGGCCTGGTCAATCATCACGGGGGACAGGTCGACCCCTCGGATCCGGGCTCGCGGGTATTCACGGGCCAGGAAAAAGGTCGCGGCGCCGGTTCCGCAGCCGATGTCGAGCACCCGCTCCGGGTCCTTGCCGGCGCGGAGTACCCCGGCGGCGAGCGGGGCCAGGTGTTCGGCCGAGCCGGCGCCGGTGTTGCTGTCCCAGCCCTTGGCCCTGGAATCGAAGAAGCTCTTCACGGGCCGGCTGATCACCGGCCAGGCCCAGGGAGCGCGGGCGACCAGCCGGCTGATCGCCTTGCCCATGGTCACAGTTCGGCGATCGGGCGGAGATGGACTGGGGGACACGACCTGATCATGGCAACTCGGCCCGGAAGACGACCTCGAAGCGGCGGACGATCTACTCTCTGCGTCCATGAAGGATCGAGAAAAAGCAATCTTCCTGGCCGTGGCAGGCGTTCTGCTCGCGGTCGTTGTCGTCGTTATCCTGGTCGCTCGCGGTAGTGATTCGGACTCCGGATCAGCCACGATCGAGACCAAGACCGACAAACTCGACAAGCCGACCCAGGTCGTCGAAAAAGGTGAGACGGCGTCCGTGACCATGGAAACTTCGGAAGGCACCTTCACGATCGCGCTCGACACCGAGCGGGCGCCGATCACCGCCAACAACTTCGCCTACCTGACCGAAGAGGGCTTTTATGACGGTCTCGGCTTCCACCGGATCGTGCCGGACTTCGTGATCCAGGGTGGCGACCCGCTCGGCGACGGGACCGGTGACCCCGGCTACAAGGTCACCGAGGCGCCGCCCAAGGACCTGAAGTACGACGTCGGGGTCGTGGCCATGGCCAAGTCAGCCGACGAGGCGCCGGGCACTTCCGGCAGCCAGTTCTACGTCGTTACCGGTTCCGGCGCGCAGAGCCTGAAGCCGGAATACGCCCTGGTCGGCAAGGTCAGCGAAGGCATGGACGTCGTCCAGAAGATCGGGCAGCTCGGCGGGGCGGACCAGAAACCGACGAAGGACGTCGTGATCGAGAAGGCCACGCTCGAAAAGGGCTGACCGGGTGAGTTCCGCTCCATTCGAGCCGGTCCCGTTCGAGGTCAGCGACTCGGGTCGCATGATCCGGGGCGAGAGCCAGGGGGAGGGCTTGGGCATCTTCCTGGCCCACGGCCTGAGCGCCGCCCGGAAGTACGTGGTCCACGGCTCGAAGGTATTGCCGCGGGCCGGCTACCGGCTTCACACGTATGACGCCCGGGGTCACGGCGAGTCCGATCCGGCCGCGGCCTATGACTACGAGGGGCTGACCACCGACCTCGGCCTGATCGTTGGCGACCGCGGCTCACCGGGCCCGGTGATCCTTGGCGGCCATTCGATGGGCTGTCACACGGCGGTCGCTTTCGCGCTGGCCGATCCGGAGCGGGTTGCCGCACTGATCCTGGCCGGCCCGGTCTACACCGGACAGGAGACCGACCCCGAGCTCGATCGCTGGGACGAGCGGGCCGATGCGCTCGAAAACGGCGGGCCCGCCGAATTCGCCCGGGTGATCGGCGAGCGGGTAACGGCCGCGCCGGGGATCAAGGAGACGATCGTCCGGCTGGCCGAGCGGCGGGCCGCCCTGCACCGTCACCCGGAAGCGGTCGCCGAGGCCCTCCGGCAGATCCCGCGTTCACGCCCCTTTGGCTCCCTCGCCGAGTTGTCGGCCCTCGAGGTGCCGGTGCTGGTCGTCGGCAGCCACGACGAAGCGGACGACGGGCATCCCTATGCGGTGGCTGAGGCGTACACCGAAGCGTTTCCCCAGGCGGAGATGATCAGCGAGGAGAAAGGCGAATCACCACTGTCCTGGCAAGGTGGCCGCCTCTCCCGGGAAATCTTGCAGTTTCTGTCCGGGCACGGCCTCGCCGGACGGTAGCCTTTGTGGCCATGTCCGGCGAAGAGAGCATCCCCGATCCGTCCGAGGCTCCCGCTCCAGGGATGAAGTGGATTCCTGGCGGAACCTTCGGCATGGGCAGTGAAAGCCATTACCCGGAGGAGAAGCCGATCGGTCCGGTCAGTGTGGACGGCTTCTGGATGGACGAGACCGCGGTGACCAACGAGCAGTACCAGGAGTTCGTCGAAGCGACCGGCTACGTGACCGTGGCCGAGAAGGCCCCCGATCCGGCGATGTATCCCGGAGCCGACCCGGCGATGCTCGTCCCGGGGTCGATCACCTTCAACCAGCCCCGGGCACCGGTCGAAATGAGCAACCCGATGGCGTGGTGGTCCTGGACTCCGGGCGCGAGCTGGCGCCACCCGCTGGGGCCGAGGAGCGAGCTGGCCGGCCGGGAGCAGCACCCCGTCACCCAGATCAGCTTCGAAGACGCTGACGCCTACGCCCGCTGGGCCGGCAAGAAATTGCCGACCGAAGCACAATGGGAGCGTGCCGGCCGAGGTGGTCTGGAAGGCGCCGAGTTCGCCTGGGGGGACGAGATCGCCCCTGAAGGTGAAGAGCGGATGAACCGCTGGATCGGCGAGTTCCCGTGGAAGTTCAGACCGCGGCCCGGCGGTCCGCGCAAGCCGGGCACGGTGGCCGTGAAGAGTTACGAGCCGAATCCGTTCGGGCTCTACGAGGTGACCGGAAACGCCTGGGAATGGACCCAGACCTGGTTCTCCGAGAAGCATGACGAGCCGGCTTCGAGGTGCTGCGCGCCGAGCAATCCTCGCGGTCCCAGTGTTGACGCGAGCCGGGACCCGGCCAGCGGCATCCCTCGCAAAGTGATCAAGGGCGGCTCGTTCCTCTGTGCCGAGAACTACTGCAGCCGTTACCGGCCCGCTTCGCGCATCCCGGAGAGTGTCGAGAGCGCGACCTGCCACATCTCATTCCGCTGCGTGGCCTGAGGCCGGGACCGCTTACTGGCCGGATAGGGTGAACTGCCGGTCGAGTGGCCGCCAGGTTTTATCCAAGCTGCAACGAGTGGAGGAATCAAATGGAGACGAGTGGTTCGAAACCCCCCGGCGGTTCGGCCGCATGGGCGTCATGGGTGGCCTTCGCCGGCGTCATGATGATGCTGGTCGGCGTGTTCAGTGTGATCGCCGGACTCGCCGCCGCCTTTGACGACAGTTACTTCACCGGCGGTACGGCTGGTGGCGACATCTACCTGCTCAGCGTGCAGGCGGTCGGCATCATCTGGCTGGTCGTCGGCGTGGTCAAGGTCTGGGCCGGCTACGCCCTGATCCAGGGACGCACCTGGGCCCGTCTCCTGACCATCGTGCTCTGCTTCTTCCACGCCGTGGTCGACATGGTGACCCTGACCACCCAGCCTTTCCTGGGAGTCGTCTTCATCGCGTTGAACATCGTGATTCTCTACGCGGTGACTGTGCGCTGGGACGAAGCGAAGATCGGCATGGGGGACTGACGCGACCGGGCTTCTCGAAAAGCCCCTGGCGTTACTGAAACGGATCTGGGCCGTCATCTGGACAGCCGCCATGTCATTCGACAGGGCGGCCGGGGCCAGGCAGGCGGCCCAGCTCAGTTTCTTCGTCCTGATGACGTTCCCGGCACTGCTTCTGCTCGCGGTCTGGGTGCTCAGCAACATCTTCGATTCTCCCGATGTCCGGGAGGACCTGATCAAGACCATCATCGACAACCTTCCGGTCGACGAAGTCGAGGGCCGGCAGGAGATCACCAAACTGCTGAACGGGCTGACCAACGGCGCCGGCAGCCTGGGGGTACTGACTGCGGGTGTTTTGCTCTACTCGGCCAGCGCCGCGATCGGGGCGATGCGCCACGCGGTGGAAACCGCCAACGAAAACGCCGCCGACGGTCCTTCGTTCCCGAAGAACAAAGGGCTCGACATCATGATCACCGCCGTGACACTGCCGCTGGCCCTGGTTTTCCTCGGCCTGATCGTGTCCCGGCCGCTCGACTCGCTGATCGACGACGACACGTTCCTCTCTGGCCTCGCCGGCACATTCGGCGGGCCATTGGGCATCGGGGCTTTCGGGGTCCTCTTCTTCACCTGGATGTTCTGGGTGCTGAACCCGGGCCGCACCCCGTGGGCGAGCACGCTGATCGGAGCCGCGGTCGCCGCCTTCCTGGTCGGGGCCGTGTCCTACGGGTTGCGCCTGTGGTTCGACATATCCGGGGGAGGAAGTGCCGTCTACGGCGTGCTGACCGGATTCCTCGGGCTGCTGATCTTCCTCAACCTCGCGTCGATGGGCGTTGTCTACGGTGCCCACATCGCCGCCACCTTCAGGATCAAGCCTTGGCGCCCGGGGTTCCTTCCGGGGTCCGGAGATTGATGTAGGTTCTGGCCATGGGTTGCTTCGTAGTGCTTTTCGCCTTCATCTCGCCGCGGCTGGCGCTCTTCGCGATCCTGCTGTTCTCCGACGGCTGGGTCGGCAAGGCTTTTGATGGCTGGATCGTTCCGGTCCTCGGCTTCTTCCTGCTGCCCTGGACCACGCTGGCCTACATCTGCATGTGGCAGGTCGGGTCACCAGGTGTCAACGGTTTCGAGTGGCTGATCGTGATCTTCGCCTTCGCCGTCGACATCATGTCCTACGCCCGCGGCTCGCAAACAAGGCAGCAGCAGCACGCCTAGTCTTTCCGTCCGCGGTCAGTGGACGAAGATCTTGAGCAGCACGATCAGGACGCCGATTGAGGCGTTGATTGTGCCGATCGTGAGCCGGCGGCCCCAACTGAGCGCCTCGCGGGTGCCCATGGCCAGTCCGGCGGCGAACAGGAGCACCACTCCGACGCCAACCGCGACGTAGGTCGCGGCTTCGGTCGAGACCAGCCCCAGCGGCGCAAGCAACATCGCGGCGGCGGGGATCAGGGATCCCTGTACGAGTGGCCACTCCCTTTTCATCGTCTGGACCAGGAGCTGGCCCGCCTCGGAAGGCCGGGCGAATCCGGCCGCTACGAATGAGGCGTAGACATGGGCGATCCAGAAGACCAGTGCCGTCGCCGCCGCCCATGCGGCGATTTCAATGGGCCCCAGCGTCGGGTCCTTGCTCGCGGTGGAGATCACGGCCATGGACAGAATGGTTCCGTAGATCGCACCGGCGTAGTTGGTTTCGAATGGCTTGGGGCGCATACTCAGGCGAGACCCTAACCGCGGGAGATACCTTTTGCCGATGAACGCGCTCACCTACGTCGGCCACGCCACGGTCGAAATCGAAATGGACGGCGTGCGTTTGCTGACCGATCCCGTCCTGCGCAGGCGGATCGCCCACCTGCGGCGGCAGGTGCCGCTGCCTCATGAGCCGTTCGCGAAGGAGCCCGACGCGATCCTGCTCTCCCACCAGCACTTCGACCACCTGGACCTGCCGAGCCTGCGCGGTTTCGGCCCGGAGTGCCGCATCATCTCCGGTCCGGGCAGCCGCCCACTGCTCGAAAAGAACGGTTTCGGGAACGTCGAGGAACTGGCCGTGGGGGAGGCGGCCGCGGTCGGCGCGGTGACGGTCACCGCGGTGCCGGCCGACCACGACGGGCGCCGCCGCCCGTTCACCGAGGCGGGAGAGGCAGTCGGGTTCCTGGTCGGCGGGTCGCAGCAGGTCTATTTCGCGGGTGACACCGACCTGTACCCGGACATGGATCTGATCTCACCGATGATCGACACGGCCCTGATCCCGGTCTGGGGATGGGGCCACACCCTCGGCGAGGGTCACATGGATCCGGCTGTCGCGGCGCGGGCGATCGGCTTGATCAATCCGCGGATCGCGATTCCGATCCACTGGGGCACTTTCTTCCCGATGATCCTCGGGCGGTGGGGCCGGCACCACCTCAGCCGCCCGCCGAGGCGGTTCGCCGATCAGGTGGCCGAGTCGTCGCCGGCGGTCGAGGTGAGGGTGCTCGAGCCCGGCGAATCGACACCGCTGGACTGAACGGCATTACGCGTAAGGAGTCTGGTCCAGCCCTTGAACAGGTGGTAGATGTTCTCGGCGCCGATGATTCCTTCATCGGGCCACTGAAGATCGGCCGGATGAAGGACGAACGGATACGACTGCGATCCGCCGAGTCCGCCGTGTGACCCGACCAGCTCCTCGAAGGCGGCGACCTCGTCCGTCTCGTGCCAGTAGGTACTGTTGACCATGATGTCCGGGCAATGGGGGAAGGCGTGGGTACGCAGTAAGTGGTCCTTGGTGTTCGGGCCGAAAGGCACGAGCGGATCCTCGCCCTCAACCAGGTCGATCTCGAGAAAATGGACGCCCTCCGCGCCAACCGCCATCGCGCCGTGCTTCTCCGAGTCGATCAGGACGAAGCCGACTCCGGGGTGGGCCGCGAGGCCTTCGATCAGCGCGGGGTGGAGGTCGTCAAGCCGCTCAAGGGCCATCCGGCCCGGTTCGCGCGGGAAGTTGATCAGGCCGAGGCAGCCGGAGGCCATGACCGAGAGCTCGGGGATCGGATCGCCGTCCGCGTCGCCGGTGTCCTCGTCCCGGCCGCTCGAGTCCGGGCCGAGATCGCCGTCCTTCACCTTGCCGCGGCTGAAGCGTCCGACCAGCCTTCCGAAGAATGTCTTGTCGTTGGCGACCTCGGTCACCGAGGCATTGAGGTACGCCTGGGCATCGTCTTCGCCGCCGACCTGGGCCTGGACGTCGTCGCCGCGGCTGAGCGAGGAGACCAGGTCCTCGAGCGTGATCCCGTAACGGTCGAGGAAAGTCATGCCCTGCGACTGGCCGTGGTCGGAGAGCACGATGAACCGGTAGGGCCGCGGGGCGGCCTGACCCGCCTTGACGATCCGTGCGATCTGGCGATCGACCAGCTGCAGCGTCGTCATCGCGTCGGGGCGCTCGATCCCGGAGTGGTGGGCCACCTCGTCGTAGGCGAGGAAGGTCGTGTAGATCGCCGGCCGTCCGGCAAGCATGTCGCCGACCACCGCGGCGACTTGGAGGTCGAGCTGGATCACGGTCGCCCATGCGCGCATGATCGCGTAAGTGCGCGAGCGGTGGATCCGAGGTTCGACGTTGTTGCCGACTTGCCGCGAGGCGGCGCGGCGCTCTTTGAAAATCTCGATGACCGTGAAGGCCGCGGTCTTGAGGACCGCGTAGGGCTTGGCGAAGTAGGCGGCGTAGTCGTGACCGATCGTGCCGCGGCGCTCGAGCACCGTGCTCATCGTGAGCATCGAGCTGGTGGCGTCTCCGGAAAGGATGTTGGCGCGGCTGGTGCCGTTGTTCGCGAGCAGGCCGTTGCCGTCCGATTGCCGCCGCTCGATTTCGGCTGCGTCACGCGGGTGGTTGGTGACGATCGCCTTGTTCAGGTCCTTCTCCCACCAGCGGAATGCCGGCATGTCGTGGTTGTTGCCGTGGAGGATGCCCGCCTGACAGGCGCCGGTTTGCGAAGACCAGTCGGTCTCCCAGCGGTTGAGGTCGTAGCTGCCGTCGCGGACCCACCCGGCCAGGGTCGGCGCGTTGCCGTTGGCAAACGCACGGCGCAGGACGTCGTGGGCCAGTCCATCGATCTCCAGGTAGACCACGCCCGGCACTTCCGACTTCTCGACTTCACCGCGTGCCCGGAGCTGGCCGCGGACCACGTTCAGGTACCAGCTGCTGTCTTCGTCGATCGCCAGAAGTGCCGAGACGAGCGAAGTGATCACAGCGATCGACACGGTGATCACGACCGCTTCGAACAATCCGTTGATGTGGAGCCAGGGCATCGACAGCATCGCCGCTCCGACGATCAGCGCGTTGAGGATCAGTCCGAAGAAGCCGAGGGTGAGGACGGTGAGGCGCAACGTCAAGCGCGCGAGGACCGGCCAGACGAAGGCGTTGAGCAGGCCGATCGTGAGCGCGGTGAGGATCGCCGCCCAGATTCCGTCGATCAGGAAGCCCGGCAGGATCCAGTTCAGGAGCAGTAGGGCGCCCGCGTCGATCAGGACGACGACGAAGCCGTGCGCGAGAAGGCGGGACGGCTTCCGCGTTATCCCCGGGAGTGATTGATCGGCCACCACCGAGAGACTTCCACAAAAGGCGGTATCGCGTGTGGGTCCTCGTAGGGAGGACGGCTTGACCGACTGGGAACAAAGGGAGCAGCAATGAACTTGATCGTGGGCGTCAACGGCTGGACCGGCTCCGACGACCGAGCCAACGCGCACCCGGCCCGATCCCTGATCCAGGGCCAAATTCCATTCTGGGTCGGTTTCGCAGCGAACTATTGCCCCAAACCGACCCAGTTCGATTTTCGGCATCCAGGGCCAAATTCCATTCTGGGTCGGTTTCGCTGCGAACAGCAGATCGAAACCGACCCAGTCCCCTTCGGGTTAAGTTACAAGTCGGTTGACTGACTGGTATATTGCGGCGCAGATGAGCCTCCCGCGCCGCCAGCAGAGTGATCGCACCGCCGCTACACGCACGGCCGTGCTTGATGCAACCGTCGAGCTGCTGATCGAACGGGGATACGCCGGCACCTCGACCCGGCTCGCGGCCGAACGGGCCGGAGTCTCGCTCGGAGCCCTCCAGCACCACTTCCGCACCAAGGCCGAGCTCAGCGTCGAAGCGATGCGGTACGTCACGCAGCGGCTCGCCGAGGAGTTTGTCGCCGCCGCCCCCGGGTCCGACGATGCGATCGGCCGGTTCGGCGCGATCCTCGACCGTCTCCTCGTCGTCTTCCGCGGGCCGACCTTCGCCGCCGCCGTCGAGATCCAGCTCGCTTCCCGGACTGACGATGAGTTGCAGCAGCCCGTCCGGGACCTCCACGACGACGTCGAGGAGATCATCGTAAACAGCGCCACCGCACTTCTGCCGGAGATCGCCGATCTGCCCGGCTTCGCGGCGTTGCTCCAGACGTCGGTCTCCGCCGTCCGCGGCCTTGCGATCACGACCATGGATCCGATCCTCGAGGTCGAGGAACAGTGGAGCCTGGTCCGCGGCCAGCTGCTCGAGATCGCCCGCAGGCTCGATCCGCAAGAGGCACCGTGACCCAGACCGCGGAACTGAACCTGCCACCCGGCCCGACCGGCCTGGCCAACAAGAAGTTCATCTTCGATGCGGCGAGCGATTTCATGAAGCCGATGTGCCAGATGGCCCTCGACTACGGCGATGTCGCCAGCACCTACTCCCGCGGGCGCAACCTGGTGATCGTCAGCGGTCACGAGGCCGCGAAACATGTGCTCATCACAAACCAGGACAACTACGGCAAGGGGCCGGAATACGAACTGCTGCGGATCATCCTCGGCGAAGGCCTGCTCACCAGCCAGGGCCAGCTCTGGAAGAAGCAGCGCCGACTGGTCCAGCCGATGTTCGCCAAGCGCCACCTGAACGTCTTCACCGAGCAGATGACCGGCGCCACCGCCGACGCGCTTGACGGCGAGATGTTCGGCAACGTTGTCGATGGCGACATCGTCGATGTCTCCGAGGCGATGATGGCCCTCACCCTCGACGTGGTCGGCCGGGCGCTCTTCGGCGCCGATCTCAGCGGCGACACCGCCCGCCGCGTCGGCCCGGCGATGAACGACGTGCTCAGCCTCGGCACCCGGATGGTCCGCCGCCTGCCGACCTACGTGATGTCGCTGCTGCCGGGCATGAACCTCGAGCGGTCGATCGCGCTGAACCCGGAGGGCCGGCGCTTCCAGCGTGCGCTGGCCGAGCTGCGCCTGGTGATCGACGAGGTCCTGACTGAGCGTGATTCACAGGTGGACGCGGGCGACGACCTGGTCGGCCTGATGTTGCGGGCCACCGACGACGAAACCGGCGAGCGCATGTCGCGCCAGCAGATCGGCGACGAGTTGATGACCTTCATGCTGGCCGGTCACGAAACCACCTCGAACGCACTTTCCTGGACCTGGCGCTGGCTCTCGATGAATCCCGGCGCCCGGGACCGCCTCCTCGAGGAAGTCGACACCAACATCGGCGACCGCGTGCCGACCATGGACGACATGGAGCTTTTGCCCTGGACCCGGGCCGCGATCGAAGAAGCGATGCGGATCACGCCGCCCGTCTGGACGGTCGGCCGCAAGGCTCTCGCCGACGACGTGATCGGTGGCTACGACGTGCCCGCCGGCTCCGGCGTGATGGTCCTGATCACGATGATCCACCGCGATCCGGCGATCTGGCCCAACCCGGAGGGTTACGACCCGAGCCGGTTCCTGCCGGAAAACGTCAAGTCGCGACCGCGCCACGCTTATCTGCCGTTCGGCGCCGGCCGCCGCATGTGCGTCGGCTCCACTTTTGCGATCGTCGAAGCAACCCTGCTCGCCGCAATGATCAGCCGCAAGCTCACCTTTGACGTGCCGCGCGGGGCGAAGATCGAGCCCGAGGCGGCGATCACGATGCGGCCGAAGAACGGCCTGCCAATGACGGTCCACCGCCGCACGGTCGCCGGGACCGGCTCAGCCGATGTACACCTGGAACCGCTGGCAACGCCGGTACAGCCGGCCGAAGCCGGCTGCCCGGTACCTCACTGAACCTAGGCTTCTATACCTAGATCGTGAGCTAGCTCTGGATCCAAGGGTTCGCCCTTGGGGTCCTTGTTCTCGACGGTGTGCCCTTCGAGTGACACGTCGGGGAGGATACGGTCGAGCCAGCCCGGCAGCCACCAGGCCTTGTCGCCGAGCAAAGTGACCACGGCGGGGGCGATCACCAGGCGCACGAACAGCACGTCGATCAGGATCGCCAGACCGAGGCCGAGGCCGATCATCTTGGCGACCACGTCCGGCTGCGTCACGAAGGCGAGAAAGACCGACGACATGATCAGGCCGGCGAACAACACGACCTTGCCGATCCGCGAGAGCCCGACGATCACGCTCTTGCGCGGGGCGTCACCGCCGTTGTAGGCCTCGTGGATCCGGGAGAGCAGGAAGACGTTGTAGTCCATGCTCAGCCCGAACAGGATCGCGAAGATCATGACCGGGATGAACGACATGATCGGCACCCCGCTGTCCACCCCGATCAGACTCGACCCGAGTCCGTCCTGGAAGACGGCGACGACCACGCCGTAGGCGGCTCCGACCGAAAGCAGGTTGAAGATCGCCGATACGAGTGGGATCCAGAGTGACCTGAAGGCCATCATCAGCAGCAGGACCGAGAGTCCGATGACGACGAGGATGAACAACGGCAACCGTTCGGAAACCTTGTCCGAGAAGTCCTCGAAACCCGCGGTGTTGCCGCCGACGTAGACGTTGAGACCCGATTCACTTGTTGCATCCGGCAGGACGTTGTTGCGCAGGTCCTCCAGCAGATCGCTGGTGGCAGCGTCCTGCGGAGCCGTGGTCGGGATCATGGTTATCGTGGCCATTTCGCCGTCGGTGCTCTTCCGGGCGGGCAGGACGGTTTCGACGCCAGGGGTGTCCCTGAGCGCGTCTTCGATCTGCTTCAGCTGCGGAGCCGTTTCCGGATCAGACTTGGGGATGTCGACCGCGAGCAGGAAGGGCCCGTTCGAGCCGGCTCCGAAGCCTTCGCTCAGCAGGTCATAAGCGACCCGCTGCGTCTTGCCTTCGGGCTGGTTGCCGTCATCCGGCTGGCCGAGGCGGAGGTGAGTCATCGGGAAAGCGAAGATCAGCAAGACGACCACACCGAAGGCGATCGAGAGCCAGGGCCGCCTGGTGATGCGAGTACCCCAGTTGGCGAAGCCCTTTGACGGCTTGACGTGCGCGATCTTCTTCGGGCGAAGCCACTTCTGGAAGGCGCCCATCATGGTCGGCAGCACGGTGAGGGCGGAGACCACCACGGCGGCGACGCCGATCGCTGCCCCGATCCCCATCTTGCCGATCAGCGGGATGCCGATGACCAGCAGTCCGGCGATCGCCACCATGACGATCAGTCCGGCGGCGACCACGGCTGAGCCCGCTGTCGCCGCGGATTTGGCCGAGGCATCGCGCACCGAGTCTCCGGCCGCAAGCTGTTCCCGGAATCTGCCCATTAAGAGCAGGGAGTAGTCGATGCCCGCACCAAGGCCCAGCATCATCGCGATCGTAGCCGCGAATTCAGGCAGGCCGAGCGGAGCTGCGAGGGCGACAAGCAGGATTTGGCCGACCATCACGCCGATCAGGGCGCCGATGATCGTGGCGCCCATGGCAGCGCCGGAGCGGAAAAGGAAGGAAAGCAGGACGATCGCGATCGCGATGCCGATCAGCTCGCCGACCGGGGCGTCCTGCTCGGAAGCGAGGTCGACCACGATGCCGCGCATCGACACGTTGACGCCGTCGGTCTCTGCCGATTTGACCGCGTCTTCGAGATCTTCGCCCTGCTTCTTGGTCACGTCCCCGAAGTCGAGGTCCCAGCGGACTTCGGCCTGGGCCACCTTGCCGCTGGGCGAAAGACCGGGTGCCTCGGGATCGAACGGGTCACCGACCGATTCGACGTCGGGCTGCTTCGCGATCTCGGCGAGCGATTTCTCGATCGCGGCTTTGCGCGCCGGTTCAGACAGCTTTCCTTCGTCGGTGCTGAATACCACGGTTGCGTCAACGCCGGCCAGGGCAGGCTCGTGGGCGTCGAACAGGTCGATCGCCTTCTGGCTCTCGGTGCCCGGGATGTTGAAGTCATCCGGCGGCGGATCCTGGGCGGTGCTCGCCAGGAGGAAGAGGGCGGCTAGCGCGACGACGCAGACGATCAGCGCGCGCTTCCAGTGTCCGGTGATCGAACGGGCGAGACGGGCAAGTAAGTCAGACATTCAGCTCCAGAGGGGAAGGGAGAAAGTGAGTCGGGGAAATTAGCACATTCGCTGCAGGTTCGCATTCATTGCGTAATTGCCAGTGCTGCAATAGTGCAGTAGATGCAGACTTTGCTAAGATAAGGCAAATGGCCGGTGAATCAATAGCGCAATCGATAGGCCTCAGGGAGCGCAAGAAGCAGAAGACGCGGGCGGCGATCGTCGAGGTCGCGCTTCGCCTTTTCGTTGAGAACGGCTACCAGCAGACCACGATCGCCAAGATCGCCGAGGCGGCCGACGTTTCACCACGCACCGTTTCCACATACTTCCCGGCCAAGGAAGCGATCGTCTTCGACATCAGCTTCGAATCGAAGCAGCGCCTGGCCGACCGCATCCGTTCCCGGCCGGCTGATCAGGACACGATGGACGCCCTTAGCGACTGGGTGCTGGATGAGCGTGAAATCTGGAACGAAAACGAAGAGCAGCTGAGCTGCCAGCGCCAGGTGATCGACCGCGACGAAGGTCTGATCGCTCACGAACGGGCGCAGCTGCGCGAATTCGAAGTGCTGATGGCCGAAGGGCTGGCGGTCGATCTCGGCATGGAACCCGGTGACCTCGAACCCCGGATGGCCGCCGCGGCCGCAGTAGCGGTATTCGACCTGCTCGGCGACGAGCACGACTCGGCGAAGGCCGAGATTCCCTCACGCGATGATCAGCTGCGCATCCTCGAACAGGCACTCACTTTCGTGACCGGCGGCGTGTCGGCGATGCGCGAGGCCCGCAGCTCGGCCGCTTGAAAGCGAGAGCCCGGCTTTCGCCGGGGCACGCACCCCTTAAAGACAACAGCCCCGGAAACCGGGGCTGTTGTCGGGGAGGGACTTCTGTGGCAGGTCTAGTACTTGCCGGGGTGACGCGCGGAGAAGCTGCCCGAAGTCGAAGTCAGGCTTTTGCTCCAGCGGGGACCGTTTCCGACCGTGTTCGCGGTGTCAAACCGCAGGCCGGCAACGACCAGGTACATGTGACCGGGGTTCGAGTACACGGTGATCCACTTGCCCTTGCCGCGGTGCTCCCAGTTCATGTAACTGGTGGAAGCGAGCGGACTCGAGACGAACTTGCCGCCACGGAGGGCATAACTCACGGCGCCTGAGCAGTCGTAGCCCCGGGAGTGGAAGCTGCCGTGGCCGCCGCCGTACACATAAGGCGTGTTGCGGATGCGGTTGGCGTACTTGATGACGCGCTTGACGCGGGTCGGGGCTGATTCGGGGGCGATCGCCTTGCCGTTGACCAGCTTGGCCTTCGTGACCGGCTTGCAATCGGCGCTCTCCATCGAGAGCCCACCGGAAGTATTGGCGCAGCTTGCGCCGGCGGTGCCGAGGCCGACCAGACCGCTCAGCAGCAGGGCGAGCCCGAGGCTGAGGGTGAGGAAAAGGCCATAGGTTGCTTTCGAACGATGATGGTTCTGCTTGAACGTATTGATACCGACTCCTTTGTGGCCTACGGGGTTAGCTGACGGACTAGCGCCGCAGGAGTGCGCGCTCTCACCTGAATCGGCGAGTTAGCCCCAAAAACGTGGTTCCCCCGTTTCTCGTGCCTGGCGGCGGCGAGAACTCGGCGTAACGGTTGACTGACTTCATGAACTGTAGGTCATTTACTAATACATTGCTCATAAACCTGCGGAATCGGCTAAGTTGCGGTCGATCCGGAAGCAATGATTTGGCTATATGACCCGCAGATCAGGTGGAAGTGTGAGGAGACGCACATCCGATCACATGAGGGTTCGTATGAACCGCCCGCAGGCCGATCGGCATTCCCCTCATCTCTGTGATCTCGAAGCCGGCGGCGGCGATCGAGCCGACCGTATCGCGGCTGCAGTGGCAGCCGCCGGCCATGCCGGGCCAGATTCCGGAGTCGTCGAGGAAGGCCTGCACGCGGGACTTGACTGGCTTCGACGACCCTACGTGCTCGAAGAAATGGAGCTGCCCGCCGGGCTTGAGCACCCGACGAGCCTCACGCAGCGAGGCGCCGGGGTCGTCGATCGAACAGAGCACCATGCAGTCGACGACGTGGTCGAATGAATCATCTTCGAACGGCAGAGAAGTGGCGCTGCCGTCGACGATCGTGATCGGCGGTGCGACCTTCCCGGCGGCTTCTGCGGCTTTTTCGCGCAGGTAGGGCTCGGGCTCGAGGGCCACGACTTCCTCGACGCCGGCGCCGTAGTGAGAGAAGTTCATGCCGTTGCCCGCACCGACCTCGAGCACTCGCCCCGAAAGGCCGTCGACCAGCTCGGCCCGGTAGGGACCGAGTTCCGGCTCCATAACCGTGCTGAACCAGGTGAAGAAGCGGGCAAAGAGCGGATGGTTAACATCGGGTGCCATCAGGGGATCCTACGGCCTGCACTAATATGGAGGTATGGGAGAAGCTGTAGGACAGGTTCTGTCTTTCGCGGTCGGCGTCGCACTCAGCCCGATCGCGGTCGTCGCCATCGTCATCATGCTGGCCACGCCGAGGGGGAAGGTCAACGGACCCGCGTTCCTCATCGGCTGGATGCTCGGCCTCGCGATCACCGGCACGGTGTTGCTGCTGGTCTCGGGCAGCATGGACATGGGCGACGGCGGCGACCCGTCAACCCGGTCGAGCTATATCAAGCTCGCCCTCGGGATCGTGCTGCTCGGCGTTGCCGTCCGGCGCTTCCGCGCACGGGCTGCCGGTGGCGGCGATCAGGAACTGCCCGGCTGGCTGAAGACCCTGGACGGATTCAACGCGGTCAAGGCGACCGGACTCGCGGCGCTGCTTTCCGGGATCAACCCCAAGAACCTGGTTCTCACGGCCGGAGCCGCGATGGCGATCTCCCAGACCGGCGCCTCAACCGGAGGAGAAGCGGTCGCCCTGGCCGTGTTCGTGGTGCTCGGCTCACTCGGCGTCGCAATACCGCTCGGGATCTTCTTCCTGATGCGGGATCGCGCCGAAGCACTGCTCGGCGGACTGAGAACCTGGATGACCCGGGAGAACGCCACCATCATCGGCATCATCTGCCTGATCATCGGCGCCAAGCTGATCGGTGACGCGATCAGCGGCCTCTCAGCCTGAGCCGTGGCGAAGGCACCAGAGAGGGTGGACAGCGCCTAGACCATGTGGTCGAGCGTCAGGTGTGGCTTGTCGCGCACCAGACGGTCGTGCTGGAACTGGCTGGTGAACAGGGCGAATAGCACCCCGTCGCTGCGGGTCCGGAGTTCGGCCAGCCGTCCCTCGCGCATCTCCTGCGCGCTTTCTTCGTCCGTTCGGCGGGCGAGCTTCCAGTCGGTCTCATCGACGTTCACCTGCACGTTGAACTCGGTCTCCATACGCTCGGTCGCGACTTCGAACTGAAGCCGGCCGACCCCGCCGAGGATCGGCATCGGATCCCGGCCACCATCCTGAGTCAGCACGTGGATCACGCCTTCTTCGGCGAGCTGGTCGAGCGCGCGCGTGAACTGCTTGTGCTTGCGCGCATCGGCGTTCCGCACCCGGATGAACTGCTCGGGCGCGAGCGTCGGCAGCGGCGGGTATCGGAGTTCCTGACCCTGGAAGACGGTGTCGCCGACCTGGAGGCCGGCCGCGCCGACCACGCCGACGATGTCGCCGGGGAACGCCTCTTCGATCGTCTCGCGCTGGCGGCCGAAGGTGCCCGAGGCGTAATTGAGGGCCAGTGGACGGCCGGTCCGGGCGTTGACCACCTTCATCCCGCGAGTGAACTTGCCGGAACAGATGCGGATGAATGCGTTCCGGTCGCGGTGACGCGGATCCATGTTCGCCTGAACTTTGAACACCAGCCCGGAGAAGTCGTCCTCGATCGGCCGGGGCGTCCCACTCAGGTCGATTCGCGGGCTCGGCGGCGGCGCCAATTCGATGATCGTGTCGAGCAGCAGCTCGACGCCGAAATTGGTGAGCGCCGAGCCGAAGAGGACCGGGGTGGAGATGCCTTCCGCGACGGCGCCGGGATCGAACTCGTGGCCGGCGGCCTCGAGAAGGCTCAGCTCTTCGGTGGCCGTGTTCCATGCGGCTTCGCCGTCCGGTGCTGATTTCAGGTCGATGATCGTCTCTGACGCGGCCGCCAACCCGCCGGGAGCCGCCCGCTGGAATCCGTGGAAGTTCTGCTCCCGCAGGTCGACGATCCCCTTGAGGTCGCCGGGCTCGCCGACCGGCCACGTGAGGGCGGTGGGCAGCAGGTCGAGGGTCGATTCGATGTGGTCGAGCAGCTCCAGCGGATCGATGCCGGGACGGTCGCACTTGTTGATGAAAGTGATCAGCGGGATGCCCCGGCTGCGCGCGACTTCGAAGAGGCGAAGAGTCTGGCTCTCGATGCCCTTCGCTGCGTCGATCAGGATCACCGCGCTGTCGACGGCCGACATGACCCGCAGCGTGTCTTCGCTGAAGTCGCTGTGGCCCGGGGTGTCGAGCAGGTTGATGACGGTTCCCGCGTGCTCGAAGCGCAGCACGGTCGAAGAGACCGAGATCCCGCGGCGCTGCTCGAGGTCCATCCAGTCGGAGGTGGTCGCCTTGCGCTTCTGGCGGCCCTGGACCGAGCCGGCTTCGTTCAGCGCCTGGCCATAAAGGAGAAGTTTCTCGGTGAGCGTGGTCTTGCCGGCGTCCGGGTGGGAGATGATCGCGAACGTACGGCGTCGCCCGGCCTCCTCGAGCAGAGGATTGCCTTTGTTGGCGGGGTCGATCTGGGTCGGAGGGCCGGAAGCGGTCACGACCCTTCAGGGTAGAGGGTCAGATCGATCTGAGCCTCGGCGGTTTACCGGACGCGACTGGCGGCTACACAGGCGGTATGCGGCCGACGGGTACATTCGACTGATGCCTGCCCTGATTCTCGGCCCGATGCTGCGTTACGCCGACCCGAACGAAGCCACAGTGTGGGTCGAGACCGACGAGGCCTGCGAGGTCGAGGTGCTGGAGCAGACGACGCAGACCTTCTGCGTGGCCGGTCACCACTACGCGATCCTCATCCTCGAAGGACTGGAACCGGGCAGTCAATACCCGTACAGCGTCGCCCTCGACGGCCGTCTCGTCTGGCCCGAGCGAGGGACCCGGCAGGGTCTGATCCGCACGCCGGACAAGGAGGACGATCTCGACCTCGCATTCGGCACCTGCCGGGTGGCCCTGCCGCACGTACCGCCTTACACGCTTCCCAAGGAGGAAGATCCGGAAGGCCGCGAGGTCGATTCCCTGGCGGCGCTTTCGATCCGCATGGAAGACACACCCGAGGACGACTGGCCGGACGCCCTCATGCTGATCGGCGACCAGGTCTACGCCGACGAGGTCTCACCCGGGGTTGCTGAACGAATCGCGGAGCGACGGCCGACCGACGAGGGTTCGGGCGAAGAGATCGCCGACTTCGAGGAATACACCTGGCTCTACCACGAATCCTGGTCGGATCCGGCGATCCGCTGGCTGCTCTCGTCGTTGCCGACCGCGATGATCTTCGACGACCACGATGTGACCGACGACTGGAACACCTCAGGCAGCTGGATCCGCCAGCAGCGCAAAAAGGATTGGTGGCGGGAGCGCCTGCTCGGCGCCTACATGTCGTACTGGCTCTACCAGCACCTCGGCAACCTTTCGCCCGACGAACTGCGGGAAGACGATGTCTTGCGCAAGGTTCGGGAATGCGACGGAGACGCCGGGAAAATTCTGCGCGAGTTCGCGGGACAAGCGGCGGACAAGGTTGAGGGGACGAGATGGAGCTACACCCGGGACTTCGGCCGGACCCGACTGGTGGTGCTGGATACGAGGGCGGGACGACTGGTCGAGGACGACGCCGACCGGCGCATGCTTTCCCAGAAGCAGTGGGAGTGGGCCGAAGGCCAGATCACCGGTGATGTCGAGCACTTGCTGATCGCCAGCTCGCTGCCGGTACTGTTGTCACCGGGACTTCACCACCTTCAGGCGTGGAACGAAGCCCTTTGCGCCGGCGCATGGGGCAAATGGGCCATCCGTCCCTCGGAGAGCCTCCGGCGCATGGTCGACCTCGAACACTGGGCGGCATTCCAGCAGTCCTTCCGGGACCTGACCGGACGGCTGCGTGAGGTAGGAGCCGGCGAGCACGGCAAGGCTCCAGCTTCGATCATCATGCTCTCCGGAGACGTCCATCACGCCTATGTGGCCGAGGCGCAGTTCCCCGATGGCAGCGGCGTGACTTCGTCGATCGTCCAGGCCGTCTGCTCCCCGATGAGGAATCCGCTGGACACGAAGGAACGCCAAATCATGAAGGCGGCGCTGAGTAAACCCGGTGCCGCGTTTGCCCGGCTGCTCTCGCGGTCAGCCGGGGTCTCACCGCCGGCCTTTAGCTGGCGGTTCGTCGACGATCCGACCTTCGACAACCAGGTCGGCATGGTGTACACGAAGGGACCGAAGTCGAGGATCACGATTGAACGGACCGACCCCGACGACTGGCAGCGGCCTGGTTTCACGCTCAGCCTGGACCACCAGGTCACCCGCTGACGGATGGTCAGTCGATCAGGCGCTTGCTCAACTGGCGCACGCCGATCCGCCACATGATCAGTGCGAAGACGATCAGTCCGAGCAACCGCAGGATGTCGACCGATTCGAAACCGAAGGCTGCCCCGCGCACCAGCTCGACCAGCTGGTAGAGCGGATTGAACTGGGCCGCGATCTGGAAGCCCTCGGGCAGCTGATTGATTGGAAAGAAAGTTCCGGCGACGAGGAAGAGGGGCGTGATGACCACGGTCGTCACGTAGTTGAACTGGTCGATTTTGGAGACCGTTCCGGCAACCGCGATGCCGAAGGCGGCGAAGCCGCAGGCGGTGACGAAGGCGAAGAACGGCACCAGCAGCATGCCCCACGTCGGACTCAGACCGAAGGCGAAACAAACGAGTAGCGGAAAGCAGCCGAAGAAACCGGCGCGCAACGCAAGCCAGAGCATCTCCGCCGTGACCAGTTCCTCGACATCGACCGGTGCGGCCAGGATCGCATCGTAGGTCCGCTGGAAGCGGTGCTTCACGAAGGTGCCGAACATTGCCGGCAGGGCGCTGGCGAAGATCACCGCGGTCGCGACCATGCCGGTGCCGACGAACTCGATGTAGTCGACGCCTTCGACGTTGGTGACGATGGTTGTGCCGAGCCCCAGGCCGAAGGCCAGCAGATAGATGGTCGGCTCGAGCAGGCTGGAAAAGGTGGTGGCCTTCCAGAACGTGCGGAAGTTGGCGACCTCGCGGCTCATCACTCCGATGATGGCCGCCGGCTCGAGCCGGCGCATGCGGTCCGGATCCTTGCTCATTCGGCCTCCTCGCCGGTCAGCATCACGAAGACGTCCTCGAGCGACGCGGTTCGCCAGACGGCCTCAGCGGGAATGAACGAATGCCGGTCCCGGTCGGCGCCGACGATCGCCACAGCGGGACCGGCCGGCCGTGAGCGCAGGCCCTCGGCATCGGCTTGGGCGCGTACTTCAGTCAGGCGGTCCGGCGGGCCGTAAACCTCGGCGG
Organism: Thermoleophilia bacterium; assembly: GCA_016650125.1. Taxonomy (GTDB): domain Bacteria; phylum Actinomycetota; class Thermoleophilia; order Solirubrobacterales; family 70-9; genus 67-14. The sequence continues at coordinate 27,130 of JAENWT010000013.1, read as the reverse complement.
TGAGCACACCGGCATGCTTGGTGACCATGTCGCTCGGCTTGCCGCGTGCGATGATCTTTCCGTGCGCCATGACCGCGATGTCATCGGCCAGGCGCTCAGCTTCCTCGATGTAGTGGGTCGACATGAGCACGGTCTTGCCGCGGCTGCGCAAGTCGTCGATCAAAGTCCACATCTGGGTCCGGATCTGCGGATCGAGACCGACCGTCGGCTCGTCGAGCAGGATCAGGTCGGGGTCGTGGATCAGTCCGCGGGCCAGGAGCATGCGACGGCGCATCCCGCCGGAGAGCTCGTCCACGGCGTCCTTGCGACGGTCCGTGAGTTTAGCCAGCTCCAGCGCACGGTCGACCGCGGCGGGAACGTCCTTGACTCGGTACAGCCGGGCCGACACCTTAAGATTCTCTTCGACCGTGACGTCGACGTCGAGGTTGTCGAGCTGGGGCACGACGCCCATGTGGGCCCGCGCAGCCTTGCTCTGCCCGGGCAGGTCGAAGCCGAGGACCCTCAGATGTCCGGAGTCGGCGATCGCCTGACCGGTCAGCAGCCGCATCGTGGTCGACTTGCCGGCGCCGTTCGGGCCGAGCAGGCCGAGGCAGATCCCGGCCGGAACGTCGAGGTCGAGTCCGTCCACGGCCGTGATCGATCCGAAAGTCTTGACGACGTTGCTCAATCTGATCGGGCATTCCGAGGGAGGGTCCTGCGACATAGAGTCAGGGTAATGGGGACCGTCATCTTTCCATCACTTCGTGGTTACCGGAAGGGCTGGCTACGCAGTGATCTGATCGCCGGACTCACTGTTTGGGCCGTGCTGGTGCCGGAAGCGCTGGCTTACGCCTCGATTGCCGGGGTGTCACCGGTGGTCGGGCTCTACGCGGCGCCGGCCGCCCTGATCTTTTACGCCGCCTTCGGAAGCTCGCGCCAGCTTGTCGTCGGTCCGGGGTCGGCGACCGCCGCTCTTTCGGCGGCGACCATCGGCGACATGGTCGCGCCGGGAAGCGGTGTCTTCCTCGCCCTGACCACAACCCTGGCGATCACAACCGGCATGATCGCCCTGCTGGCCGGGCTCCTGCGGCTCGGCTTCCTCGCGAGTTTCATCTCGGAGCCCGTGATGAAAGGCTTCATCCTCGGCCTCGCCCTGACAATCATCATCGGTCAGGTCCCCGGCCTGCTCGGAATGGAGGGCGGGGCGGGCGAGTTCTTCGACAAGCTATGGGCCGTACTTACGAACCTCTCGTCCGCGGACGGCCTGACCGCGCTGATCGGGATCGGATCGCTGGCCTTCATCTTCGCGGTCAAAAAGGTCTCGAGAACGGCGCCCGGGTCGCTGATCGTCGCCCTGCTGGCAATCGTCCTGGTCGCGACGCTCAACCTCCAGGATGACGGTGTGGCAATCGTCGGCACAATCAAGACCGGTTTGCCGGACTTCGGCGTACCCGATGTACCTTCCGGCAACTGGGGTGATCTCATGGTAGGTGGTTTCGCGATGTTGCTGATCGCCTTTGCCGAGGGCCTCGGTGCGGCCAAGACCTTCGCGGCGAAGGAGCACCAGCAGGTTGATGCCAACAAGGAACTGATCGGCCTGGGCGCCGCCAGCCTTGGAGCCGGTCTGTCCGGTGGCATGTCAGTCAATGGCAGCCTTTCCAAGTCGGCGGTGAACGCCGACTCAGGTGCCAAGTCGCAGCTTTCGGGCCTGTTTGTCGCCGCGCTGACGATCCTGACCATCCTGTTCCTTACGGGGCTATTCGAAGACCTGCCAGAAGCGACGCTGGCCGCGATCGTGATCGCCGCCGTGATTGAGCTGGTCGACTTCCCGTCAATGGCCCGGTTCTTCAAGGCACCGGGCCGCTCCGACCGGGCCCGCCTGGGCGTTGCGGGCCGGCCGGACTTCATCGCCTCTCTGGCGGCAATGCTGGGGGTGTTGATCTTCGACACGCTGCCGGGGCTGATCATTGGCATCGTCGTCTCGATCCTCCTGCTGGTCTACCGGACCTCGAGGCCGAACATCGCCGTGCTTGGCAAGGCTCCCGGCGAGGACGGCCAGTTCAACGACCTCGAGCGCCACCCGGACAACCGGCCGGTGCCCGGCATCTCCGTGCTGCGGGTCGAAGGCGGAATCTTCTTCGCCAACGCCGACGCGGTGACGGCCGAGATCCGCAAGCGTGGAGGCCAGGAGGGGATCAGGGCGGTGATCATCGACGCCGAGACCGTGCCTTTCATCGACATCAGCGCGATGAATGCCCTGAACGAGCTGGCGGCCGAGTTCTCCGGTGAAGGCAAGTCCCTGGTCATGGCCCGGAACATCGGTGCGGTCCGGGACGAAATCGAGCGCGGCGGTTCAGGGTATGGATGGAAGGTCTACCCCGGCGTGCACGAAGCGGTAAATGCCCTCACGGCTTCCACCCTCGGATAAGCTCGGCGGACCAGTCCGCCCGAGAACAAGATGGAGGAAAGAAGATGAACGTCACCGGAGTCGACTTCACGATCGTGCCGATCCAGGACTTCGAGAAATCGAAGGAGTTCTATGGGGAAGTGCTCGGACTCGAGAAGTCGAAGCAATGGGGCGACATGCCCGCGCAGGAGTACGAGACCGGCAGCCTGACGATCGCCCTGATGCAGCCCGATGCCTTCGGCCAGGTTTTTGCGCCGCACAATTTTCCGATCGCACTCCACGTCGATGACGTTGCCGAGGCCCGGGGAGAGCTCGAATCGAAAGGCGTCACCTTCGTTGCCGACACGATCGATTCCGGGGTCTGTCACATGGCCATCTTCAGTGACCCGGACGGCAACGCCTTGATGCTGCACAGCCGCTACGCGGACTGAGGACGGCGAACATGCCTGAGTTGGTCTCTTACCGGCTGAACGAGCGGGTGGCGACGATCACCATGGACGACGGCAAGGTCAACGTCCTGTCGATCGCCATGCTGAACGAACTCCACTCGGCATTCGATCAAGCGGCGGAGGATGAGGCCGTGGTCGTGCTCACCGGGCGCGAGAAGTATTTCTCGGCGGGCTTCGACCTTAAGGTCTTCGCCGAATCACCCGGGAAACTCGGTGAGATGATCGGCCTCGGTGCGACCCTCTGCGAGAAGGTCTTGGCCTTTCCCACGCCGGTGATCACCGCGTCCACGGGCCACGCCCTGGCCGCCGGAACTTTCATCCCGCTGTGTGCGGACCACCGGATCGGCCTTGACGGAGACTTCAAGTACGGCCTGAACGAAGTGAAGATCGGCCTGACGATGCCGCTCTTCGTCCAGGAGATCGCCCGTCAGCGCCTGACCCCGGCCGAGCTCAGCCGGGCCACGATCACCGCCCGGAGCTATTCACCGAGCCAGGCGGTGGCAGCGGGCTTCCTGGACCGCACGGCCACGGCCGAAGAGTTCGACTCAGCGATTGCGGCGTCGATTGAAGAGATGAAAGGCCTCAACGCCGCCGCCCATGCCGCGACGAAGCTCAGGGTCCGAGCCGACGCGATCACCGCGGTCCGTGAGGCGATCAAGACGGAGCTCGACGCCTGAGGCATCAATTTCGGCTTGTCCCTGGGGCCGTAGCCGTCTACCATCCCGGCGGTGAGCTTCCAGATTGATCCACTCACGACCAGCGCGGCCGGACTGGCTCGGGCGATCAAGCTACGGGAGGTGACGGTCACGGGAATCGTGGATGCGCATATCTCGCGCATCGAAGAAGTAAATCCCGCCCTCAATGCTGTGATCACGCCGATGTTCGACACGGCGCGCAAACAGGCGAAAGCTGCCGACGAACGGATCGAAGCTGACGGGACCGATGACCTCCCGCCGCTCTTTGGAGTCCCGATAACAGTCAAGGACTGCTGGCCCGTGGAGGGTGTGCGGTTCACCGCCGGCTCCTGGTTTCATCGCGATGACGTCGCCGATGCCGATGCCGAAATTGTCAAGCGGTTGCGTGAGGCCGGGGCGATCATCCTCGGCAAGACCAATCTGCCCGACATGTCCTGGGGTATCGAGACGGTCAATCCGATATTCGGCCGCACCAGAAATCCGCGGTCCCTCAAACACTCGGCCGGTGGCAGCAGCGGCGGTGAGGCGGCGATCATCGCGGCGGGCGGCTCGCCATTGGGATTCGGAAGCGACATCGGAGGAAGCCTCCGTAATCCGGCGGCGAACAATGGTTGCGTGAGCCTCAAGCCCACGACCGGCCGTGTGCCGACGGACGGCCACGTGCCGGTGGTCGATGAAGCGGTGCGGGTATTCAACGCCGGTGGACCACTCGCGCGTCGCGTCGAAGATCTCGCACTTGCGCTCTCGGTGCTGTCCGGCGAGCCCCTGGCAGACCCACCTTCGATCACGGAGGTCCCCTGCGTGGCCAATCTTCGCAACGGCCCGATCCCGGTCCGGAAGGAGGTCGCCGAGACGGTGCTGATGGCGGCCGGAGCCCTCGGGGCCGGCGGCATGAAGGTGACGCGGAACGATTCCCTGCCGCTCGATCGCCTGGGCTTCATCTGGACGGCGTTGCTGCGCAATCATGCGCTGGCCGGCATCCGGCAGGACCTCGGCGGCGGTTCGGACTACCGCACGATCCCTGAACTGCTCCGAGGCATCACGGGCAAGGCGAGGATCTCCCGCGAAGCGCTGGTCGTCGAGAGCTTCATCAGGATCGGCGGACGGCTCGGGCCGTTGATCGGCGAAGGCAGCTTCGAGCGGTTGGAGAGGCACAAGGGCACGATCCTCGAGGCGATCGGCGAAGGTGTCCTGCTTTGCCCTCTGTTCCTGACCAGACCGTCCCGACACGGAGCCACCTATCGGCCCCTGACCCAGATCCCGTACACAACCCCGTTCAACGCGGTTGGAATGCCAGCGGCGATCGTTCCCGTGCGCTGGACGGAGAACGGGTTGCCGCTGGCGGTTCAGGTCGTGGCGAGGGAAGGCGCGGACGAGCTGGTCCTGGCGGTCGCCGCCGAGCTCGAAAGGGTCTTCGGTGGCTGGCACATGGCGGAAATGGCCTCGACGAAAGAGGCTGCATGACCGAACCGACGACCATGACCTACAAAACAGGCGGCCGGGTCGCCCGGATCACCCTCAACCGGCCCGATCGCGGCAACGGGATCACCCGGGTCCTGGTCAACGAGCTCGAACGCTGCGTTGAGCGGGCCGACCTGGATCCCGAGGTTCACGTCATCCTGCTGGCCGGCAACGGCAAAGGCTTCTGCGGCGGTTACGACCTGGTCGAATCGGCCGAGGGCGAAGGTCGCCTGGGAGAGGACGCCGCCGCGCCGCCCGGGTCACCGCTCGACCCCGCGGTCATGGGTGCCAATCACGACCCGGGGGGCACCTGGGATCCGATGGTCGACTATTCGATGATGAGCCGCAACGTGCGCGGCTTCATGTCGCTTTTCAACTGCTCGAAGCCGGTGGTCTGCAAGGTTCACGGGTTCTGTGTGGCCGGCGGCACCGACATGGCCCTCTGCAGCGACTTGCTGGTGATCGCCGATGACGCCAAAATCGGTTACCCGCCCGCTCGGGTCTGGGGAACGCCGACGACTTCGATGTGGACCTACCGCCTGGGGCCGCAGCGAGCGAAACGCCTGCTCTTCACCGGCGACAGCCTGTCGGGGGCGGAGGCCGTGGAGTGGGGGCTGGCAATCGAAGCACCCACGGTGGAGCACCTGGACGAACGCACGGAGATCCTGGTCGAGCGCATCGCGCGAAATCCGCTCAACCAGCTCCAGATGATGAAGCTGCTCGTGAACCAGTCGCTACAGGCTCAGGGACTTCACCAGACGCAGATCCTCGGCACCGTCTTCGACGGCATCGCGAGGCATACAGAGGAAGGATTCGCCTTCCAGCAGCGGGCGGCAGAGAAGGGATTCCGCGAAGCGGTCAGCGAGCGGGACGAGCCCTTCGGCGATCAGGGTCCTTCGACTTTCAAGGGCTGAGCGCGGTCAGTTCCGGGATTCGAGCCATTCGAGCACTTCGGGAGCGTTCCGGTCCGGCGGGAACACCGGGTAGAACGTCTTCTCGATCACTCCGCCGCTCATAACCATGGTCAGCCGGCGGTAGAGCGCCAGGCCCGCGGTCTCGAAGGTCGGCAGATTCAGCTCACGCTTGACCCTGGGCCTTGACTCTGATAGTTATGTCAAGGACTTTAGGTCCGCACCGACGAGTGAGACTTGGAGTAGATGGGGCCAGGCAGATCGTTCTCGAGTCAAGGCCCCACTATCGGGCGGGAGAGTTTCAAGGGACTGGAAGTGGCTCCGGACACCTGAAATTCAGGGACGTCCGATCGGCACACATGACCTTCGCTATCGGTAGTGGTTACTGATCTTGGCGCGGGGGTGGTACCGAGGAGTTCGCCGACTATTGCCGCGATACTTCGAATATGGTCGAGCAGCCACTGGAAAGCAGCGATGAAGTCACGGTCGTCCTCGCGGACGATCACGTGATCGTCCGCGATGGTGTTCGCATGGTCCTTGAGGCCGAAGAGGACATTCGCGTAGTGGCAGAAGCCGGCAACGCGGACGACGCGGTCCGTTATGTCCTGGGGCATCGGCCCTCTGTCCTCATCCTCGACCTGAACATGCCCGGCCGCCCGATCCTCGAGGTGATTCCATCGGTGCTGGAAAGCTCACCGGAGACCAAGGTCATCGTGCTGACCATGCAGAGCGAACTGGTTTTCGTGCGGTCTGCGCTTCAGGCGGGTGCCTCCGGCTATGTGGTGAAGCATTCGGCGGCAAGTGAACTGGTTGACGCCATCCGGGCCTCCCTGGCCGGTGACACTTACCTCAATCCGACCCTGGGCGCAAAGCTGGCCGCCGCGCCTGCCGCCAGTGGCCCGCCCGACGAGCTCACCCCGAGGGAGATCGAAGTACTCGGTCAGCTGGCCCGCGGCCTTACGAATCCAGAAGTCGCCGAGGAGCTCGTTCTCAGCGTCAGAACGGTGGAGACGCACCGGGCCAACATCCAGCGAAAGACCGGGATCAGCACGCGGGCCGAGTTGATCACGTATGCCAAGGAAAACGACCTCGAGATCCTGACTCAGCCGGCTCCTGCGACTGATTGAAGCTGGACAGGGAGGCGAACTTCCACCCGGGTGCCGCTCCCTGGTGCCGAGTCGATCTCGAGTTCGCCTCCGACCATTTCGACACGCTCGCGCATGCCGTGGAGTCCGAATCGCTCGCCGGTCCCGCCGGCCGGTGAGAAGCCCTTGCCGTCATCCTCAACGAAAATCGTGACCTGATCGTCTCTCTCGACGATCGAGACCGAAACCTTCGTCGCTTCGGCATGCTTGACAGAATTGTTCAGGGCTTCCTGTACAGCCCGGTAGATGGTTGCTTCAAGCTGGGCAGCGAGCCGCGTCGGGCGGTCCCCGCGTTCGTAACCAAGGTCGATGAATGAGGTCAGGGCCATCTCAGTGCGATTGTCCATCCGCTCGACCAGGGTCTCGACCGCTGCCGCCACCCCGAGCAGGTCCAGCGTGGGGGGTCTCAGCTCCTGGATCAGTGACTCGAGTGAAGCAATTGAGTCGTCGATCTGAGATGAGGCCAGGACGAGCGATCGCCGCATGGTCTGCGGATCGCCACGGCTCAACGCGCCTTCATGCATCACCTTGAGTGCCCCGAGATCCTGAAGGGTCTGGTCGTGAAGCTCGATCGCCCAGCGCCTGCGTTCCCGCTCCGATGCCTCGATCGTCGCCCTCAGACGCTCGCGCTGTTCGTCTTTCGCGATGGCCAACGAGTTCGCCGCGCTGCTTGCGAACGACTGGAAGACCAATTCATCGTCGGGGGTGAAGCGATCCTGACCGGTTCGTTCAAGCGCGAGCAGAAAGCCCTGGCTCCGGCCCGCGTGACTGAGGTGAACCAGCATCGCCGATCCGGCCCTGACTATGTCGCCATCTGGGAGGTCGAGGATTCTGCCTTCTGTGTGGTGGACGAGCCCGTCGAGGCGGGCCTTCTCGAGGAGCACATTGCCGCCTGGGACCTCCTGTTCCAGCGAAGTTGAAAACTCACCGTCCACCGCGGCAACCATCAGCCCGACGTCCGGATCGGCGAAGAGGACCAATAGCGACCTTGACTGGACCAGGGTCCGGCCACGCTTCGAGATCAGGTCGAGCAAGGAGGGAAGATCCGTCTCGGCCGCGCCCGTACGGGAGAGCGAGACGGTCGCTTCAAGGGTCTGGACGGCGCGCTCGAACTCGGCGCGCCGGCGCTCGGTCTCCTCGTAGCCGCGGGCGTTGTCGATCGCCAGCGCCGCCCACTCGGCCAGTACCCCGAGGATCGCTTTGTCACGGTCGTCGAATTCATCACCGTCGGCCCGGTCCGTGAGGTAGATGCTGCCGAACGTCTCACCCCGGATCTCGATCGGCACCCGGACGACTGGATCCGTATTGGGTGCTTCAGGGGGAAAACCGGAGGTACGGGGATGAAAACGCTCGAGACCGACTTCTTCCTGGTCAAAGACCCCGAGTGCCGCGTGCCCGGCCCCCGTCAACTCCATGGCGATACTGAGAACCTGCTCGAGCAATTTCTCGAGATCCGGCTCGGACACCAGGCTACGGCCCGCCTCCAGGACGCGTCTGAGCTGCGATTCAGTGAGTGTTTCGTAGGCCATTTCCTCCTCAGACAGGCCACTACCCCGACGGTCGCTTACTTTATAAGATTACTTGCAATTCATGAATTATCCGGTGATACTGCGTAGAAGAGCACCCTGTCTATACGGATGTAGCAGGAGGGGTGGTGCATGAAGCTTTGCTGACAGTCGTCGAGTAGGAGCAGACATGAAGCAGAGGGTGATCATCGCGTATGACGGAAGTCCCGACGGCAAGCGGGCGCTCACCTTGGGCAACCTCATCTGCCGCGCCTTCGACGCCAAGCCGGTGATCGCCTATCGCGGCGGCGTGCAGGTGCCCGAGATGGCAAAGGGGTACTTCAAGAACACCGGTCACAAGTCGCCGACCCGCGGGCTGCGGATGCTGGCCGACCAGGTTCGGCCGATGGCCGTGGTCGTGGGTTGCGCGCCTTCCGAGAATTTCGGCCGCAGCCAGGCCGGCTGCGGCGGCAAGCGGATTCTCAAGGGAGGCAACTGTCCGATCGCGGTGGCACCGCCCGAGGCTCGACCAGTCAAGGGGCTTTCGGCGATCTGCGTGGCGGTTGACGGGCACGGAGGCTCGTTCAGGGCCATCGACGAAGCTTCATCCATGGCCCGCTTCCTCGGAGTCGGACTCAGGATCGTCAGTGTTCTCGCGTCCGCTCCCACTTCGCGCCGCAAGATCAAGTCCGTGCGTAACCAGGCTCGCGCCAATCACGCCACCAGAATCCTCGAGGAGGCGGCCAACCGGGTTCCGGGTGACGTCAAGGTCGAGCTCGAAGGCCTGGTCGGTGACCCGGCCGAGAAGCTCGGCGAGTACTCCGAAGGATTCGACCTCATGGTGGTCGGGTCGCAGGCTCACGGACGTCTCGGCCGGCCGCTTCACCGCAGCGTCTCCGCCTACCTGATGGAACACTCCCGGTGCCCGGTCCTGATCACTCCCGAAAAGACTCCGGACCGGACAATGGCCTTCGGCTGATCTCGCCTCCACCTGGGTCGAGGTGTCGTTACCTCGGGCTCGAAGCAGCGAACGGCGACCCGCTCAGATGGTTATGTGCCCACCGAGCACCACGGTGCGGTCGATCGGCAGGTTGAAGTATTCGACGGGGTTGGCGGACTGCCGGGCAAGGGCCAGGAACAGCACCTTGCGCCACCTGGCCATCTGCCGGTCGGGACCACGCCTGAGTACGACCCGGCTGAGGAAATAGCTCGCGGCTTCCAGATCGAGCTCTACCTCCAGGCCGCGATCAGCGGCGAGACCAAGCGACCGGGGTACGTCGATGTCGTCCTGAAAGCCGTACCGGATGGTGACGTGGGCGATCCCGTCGTCGATGTATCCGAGATCGTCGATCTTTACCCGCTCCGTTTCGCTCACGTGGGGCACGGTGGAGACGTCGATCGACGCGATGACCACGCTTTCGTGGAGCACGTGGTTGTGCTCGACGTTCGCCCGCAAAGACAAGGGAGTGGTTTCCGGGCTGCCACTGAGGAAGATGGCGGTGCCGGCAACCCGGTTTACGGGAGGGTCCATTCGCCGTATTTCCTCGACGAAGAGGCGGAGCGGCCCGCCTTCCGCGGTCCGCGCGGCGTCGACCAGGGTTCGCCCCTTGTACCAGGTCATGAATACGAGGAAGAGCCCGATCCCGATCAGCAGCGGGAACCAGCCGCCGTGGAGAATCTTCGAGAGATTCGCCGAGAAAAACACGAGGTCGATTGTCAGGAAGATCGCGCCGCCCAATGCCACCATCCAGACCGGTGTGCGGAAGCGGGTTCGCACGACCGTAAAAAACAGGATCGTGTCGATCGCCAGCGTGCCGGTGACCGCGATGCCGTAGGCGGCGGCCAGGTTCGCCGAAGTCTGGAAACCGATCACCAGGGCGACCACGGCGGCGAGCACACCCCAGTTGATGGCCGGCACGTAGACCTGACCGACCTCGGCCTCGGAGGTATGGCGGATCGTCAGGCGCGGCAGGAAGCCGAGCTGCACCGCCTGACGCGAAACCGAAAACGCTCCCGAGATAACGGCTTGACTGGCGATGACGGTGGCCGCGGTCGCCAGGATCACCATGGGGATCAGCGCCCAGTCGGGGTACAGCAGGAAGAACGGATTCTCGGTCGCGGTTGTCGGCGAGTGCAGGATGAGTGCACCCTGGCCCATGTAGTTGAGGGTCAGCGCGGGGAACACGACCAGGAACCACGACAGGCGGATGGCCCGGCGGCTGAAATGTCCCATGTCCGCGTAGAGAGCTTCAACTCCGGTGATGACCAGCACGACACCGGACAGCGCCAGGAAGAACAGGCCAAAGTGCTGGGTCGCGAAAGCGATCGCGTAAGTCGGTGACAGGGTCGCGAAGATCTCGGGATGCTTGACGATTTGCGCAAGTCCACCGGCGGCCAGGGCGGCGAACCAGAGCCCGCAAACCGGTCCGAAGAGTTTGCCTACGGTGGCGGTCCCGAAACGCTGAATCGCGAACAGCAGGATCAGCAGGGTCAGTGAAATCGGGATGACCAGGTCCTCGAGACTCGGGCTGATGACGGTCAGGCCCTCGACCGCCGAAAGCACGGAGATTGCCGGGGTGATCATCGCGTCGCCGAAGAAAAGCGACGCGCCGAACACGCCGAGGGCGACCAGCCCGGCGCGGGCGGCAACCCCCGACTGGCTTCCCAGGCGCTGGATCAGGGCGATGAGCGCCATGATGCCGCCTTCACCATCGTTGTCAGCGCGCATCACGAGGGTGATGTATTTGACCGAAACGACGACGGTGATCGACCAGAAGACCATCGAGATGACGCCGTAGACCGTCGCCTTCGTCGGTTCGATCTCATCGTTGCCGGCCGAGAACACGGTGTGCATCGCGTAAAGGGGGCTGGTGCCGATGTCACCGAAGACGACTCCAAGCGCACCAAGCGCGAGTGCTGCCACGCCAGCCGGAAGCAGGCGTTCCAGCCGGGATGGTGAGTCGGACGGATCCTGAATCTCGGCCACGCGGCACCTTATGGTGCGAAGGCGACTTCCCGTCACGACGGGCTAGACTCGGAGCCAGCCAAGCTGCCTACGAAGGAGTCTCTCTGTGCTGACCGAGAACCAGCTCGCCACCCTGACTGCCGTCTGTGACACGGTGGTGCCGTCGATCGACCGGGAGGACGACGAACACGGGGTGTGGGCGCGAAGTGCAACCGATATTGGTGCCGACAAGGCCGTCGTGCAGGCAATCGAGGAAATGGACCCGGAGTCGCAGACGGGCCTGGCCGAACTGCTCGACGTGCTCGAGTTCCAGGGTTTCTCGAAACTCTCCCAGGCCTCCCGCGAGCAGACGTTCACGACCATGTCGCTGGCTTCCCGTGACGCCGCCTTCGGAATCGGCGCCCTGACCGGATTGACCCTGTTCTTCGCTTACAACCTGCCGCCGAACCCGGCCTGGCCCGAGTTCGGTTTTCCCGGACCGGTCTCTGCGCCGCCGCAGGTGGAAAAGCCGATCACCCCGCTGACGCCCGCCGACGGCGACGTGCTCGAGGCCGACGCGGTGATCGTCGGATCCGGAGCGGGAGGCGGGGTCATCGCGGCCCGGCTGGCTGCGGCCGGACTCAAGGTGATCGTGCTCGAAGCCGGTGGCTACTTCAACGAGGCCGACTTCGACCAGACCGAGCTGGGCGGCTATTCACGTTTCTACTGGCGCGGCGGACCGACCCCGACCGCCGATTTCAACGTGAGCCTCCAGGCCGGTTCCTGCCTGGGCGGCGGCACAGTCATCAACTGGACGAACTGTCTGCGCACCAAGCCGTGGGTCCGCGAGGAATGGGCTGCACACGGACTGACGGACGTCGCGACCCCATCTTTCGACGATCACCTCGATTCGGTCTGGCAGCGCATCTCGGCCAATGGTGACTGTTCCGACCTGAACCCCGCCCACGAATCCTGGCGGCGCGGCGCCGAATCGCTCGGCTGGTCCTGGGAGACGGTGGACCGGAACTGGGACAAGGACCTCCACGACCCCCAGATGGCCGGCTTCATGGGCTGGGGCGATCAGTCCGGGGCCAAACAGTCCACGTTGAAGACCTACCTGCAAGACGCCGTCGACGATGGAGCGGACGTTGTCGTCGGCTGCTTCGCCGATCGCATCGTCGTCGAGGACGGACGGGCTGCCGGCGTGGTCGCTCACATCAGTGACGCGGAGATCACGGTGCGCGCGCCGCGCGTCGTGGTTGCTGCCGGTTCCCTGGAATCACCAGCCTTGCTGCTGCGCTCAGGCCTAGGTGGCCCGGCGGCGGGTCAGTACCTGCGGCTCCATCCCTGCACCAGCGTATTTGCCGACTATGGCACCGACCAGCGCGCCTGGTGGGGTCCACCTCAGGCCGGCATCGTCGACGAATTCGCAACCGGCCTCGATGGCGACGGCTACGGCTTCCTGCTCGAGGGCGTCCAATACACCACCGGCCTTTCGGCCTCGGCGATTCCCTTCACCACCGCCGAAGAGCACAAGCAAGCGCTGACTGATTTCAAGAACGCGGCTCCGACCATCGGCCTGATCCGCGACCACGGCCGCGGCCAGGTGGTGCTCGACGCGAAGGGACAGGCCCAGCCGCTCTACTCGATGACCGACCCCCGCGACATCGCCACGACGCGGCGCGCGCTCGAAGCCCAGATCCGGGTGCACATCGCGGGTGGTGCCCGTGCCCTCCAGATCCTCGCCGAAGGCCTGCCTGCCTGGCGGATCGGGGATGACGTCGAGGCCTTCGTCGCCCGAAGCTCGCGAATTCCGCTCCGGGCTGGTGGAGCCCGCATGTTCTCGGCCCACCAGATGGGTACCTGCCGCATGGGAGAGGATCCACAGACCAGCGTTGCCGATCCGCGCGGCGAACTTCATGACACCCCCGGAGTCTGGATCGGGGACGGCTCCGCCTTCCCGACTTCCTCGGGCACCAACCCGATGATCACGATCATGTCGCTTGCGTCCCGCACGGCGGAACAGATCGTCGCGGCATCGGGGCAGGCGTTAACCACCACCGACCGGGAGACCGTCGCATGAACCCCGCCACGATCGAGAAGACTTCACAGCACTACATCGGCGGCGCCTGGACCGATCCATCATCGGACGAGACGATCGAGGTGATCAACGCCACCACCGAAGAGGTCATGGGATCCGTGCCCGCCGGAACCGCGGCTGACGTCGACGCGGCGGTCGGCGCGGCCAAGGCCGCTGCCGGACCGTGGCGGGAGCTGACGCCGAACGACCGGGCTGCGATCTGCACCGGCATCGGGACCCGGCTCCAGGACCGGGCCGAAGAGATCGCCGGGCTGATCTCGCAGGAGCTGGGCAGCCCGCTCCAGCAGTCGCTGATGATCCAGGCCGGCCTGCCGGCGATCACCTTCATGTCGATGGAGCACCTGGTCGAGCACCTGCCGTGGGAACAGACCCTCGGCAACTCGCTGATCGTGCGCGAGCCGGTCGGCACGGTCGGGGCGATCACGCCCTGGAACTTCCCGCTCCACCAGATCGCAGCCAAAGCCGCTCCGGCGATGACCGCCGGCTGCACCATCGTGGTCAAGCCGAGCGAAGTCGCACCGCTCAGCGCCTTCATCCTGGCCGAGATCATGGAAGAGATCGGGGTGCCGCCGGGCGTCTTCAACCTGGTTACCGGCACCGGCCCCGTGGTCGGCGAGGCGATCGTCACCCACGCCGGCATCGACGTCGTGTCCTTCACCGGTTCGACCGCCGCCGGCCGCCGGGTCAGCGAGCTGGCCGCCGCTTCGGTCAAGCCCGTGACCCTGGAGCTCGGCGGCAAGTCGGCCAACGTGATCCTCGACGACGCCGACCTCGAGACCGCCGTGGTCGACGGTATCCAGAAATGCTTCATCAACTCCGGACAGACTTGCTCGGCCCTGACCCGCATGCTGGTACCGCGCGAGGCGCTGCCGACGGTCGAAGCGATCGTCCTGGCGGCGATCGCCGAGGTCAAGATCGGCGATCCGGCGGATCCGGAGACGACGCTCGGCCCGTTGGTCTCTGACATCCAGCGCGAGCGCGTTCGTGCATTGATCAACGCCGGGATCGAAGAAGGCGCGAGGCTTGTCTGTGGTGGCGCCGACGCTCCGGATGGCCTCGACCACGGCTACTTCGTCGAGCCCACGGTCTTCAGCGACGTCACCCCCGGAATGACCATCGCCCAGGAGGAGGTCTTCGGCCCGGTCCTGGTGATCATGGCTTACGAAGACGAAGAGGACGCGGTCAACCTCGCCAATGCCACCCGGTACGGACTCGCCGGAGGGGTCTGGTCAGCCGACGAGGAGCGGGCGAAGCGTTTTGCCCGCCGCATGGACACCGGTCAGGTCGAGATCAACGGCGGCGTATTCAACCCGCTGGCACCGTTCGGCGGCCGCAAGATGTCCGGACACGGCAGAGAGCTCGGTCCCTACGGGATCGAGGACTACCTGACGCTGAAGTCGATGCAGCTCTAGCCGACTGAAGGTCCACCCGACCTCAAAGCTGTAGCAGGGAGTCCAGGAAAACCATCACGGCCACACCCGTCGCGAGGCCGGTCACCGCCAGCCTTGCGCGGCCATGTATCGCCTGGGGGATCAGTTCGACTATTGCCAGCGTGAGCATTGCTCCGGCGGCGAATCCGAACGAGAGCGGAAGCAGTCCGGTCACTGTTTCCACGAGGAAGTACGCGATCACCGCACCAAGAGGTTGCGGGGCGCTGCTCAGGATGGCGGCGGACACCTGCCGCCGGGGGCTGGCGCCCTCTGCGGCCAGGGGGATCGCCACTGCCGTACCTTCCGGGATGTTCTGGATCGAGATGGCGAGGACAATGAAGAGTCCGATCGTCGCGGGATCCTCTGCGTAGGCGGTTCCGACGGCGAAACCTTCCGGCAGGCTGTGGACGAATAACACGAGGAAGACCAGCAATGAAGTATTGCCGGTGGCCATAAGGCGAGGCCGGCGACCAGACTTCGCGATGAGAATGCGCGAGGCAAAGAGGAAAACCGCGCCGAGGACCAGGCCAGCGACCACCTGAATCGTCGAACCTCGCTCCAGCGCCGGTCTGATCAGTCCGAGCAGCGAAGCCACGATCATCACACCAGCAGCAATGCCGAGGAGCAGTGGCCGAAGGGTTGCGGCCCGGGCCCCCATGAGAATCACCGGAATTGCCCCGATGCCGGTTGCGAGCATCGTCGCTGTAGCGGCTAATACCAATTCGACCATCGGACCAAGTTCTATTCCGATCAGCACCAGGGCATGGTATTGCGCAGTAGCCTGAACACATGGACCACCTTGTTGTCGGAGTCGAGAGCACCCAGGAATCGATCAGCGCCCTTCAGTTCGCTCGGTTGCTGAGCCAGGCCGAGGGCGTACAACTTCACGTCGTAAGCGTGTACTCGGACTCGATTTTCTACGAGGGGGTCGAAGAAATGAAGGCCGCCCGCGAGAACTATTTCGAGCAGATGCTCGAGGTAGCAGATGGCGAGCTAAACGGGGGGTTCGAGTTCCATCGGGCAATCGAGGCTTCTGTGCCGGCCGGGCTGACCGGGGTCGCTGAGCAAGTGGGCGCGGATGCCATGGTCATCGGCTCGAGCCACCGGGGACCGATCGGGCGGGTCTTCATGGGCGACGCCGGCGCGAGGCTCGCTGCCGGTGCACCTTGTGTGGTCATCGTCACGCCCCGTGGCTGGCATCCGGATGAACCACCGGCGATCCGAAAGATCGGAATCGCTTTCGATGCGACGCCCGAATCGGATGCCGCGCTGGCCTACGGATCGTCGCTTGCCCGGACACTCAAGGCTTCGGTGCAGTTGGCCGGGGTGATTCCGGCCGTGAGAACGCCGGGCAGAATTGCGCACACGGATAGGGGATACCAGCAGGTGCTGGAGAGCGACATGCAGAAGCTGCTCGACGAAGCCACCGCCCGCACCCAGTTGGACGACGTCGAGGCTCTGGTCAAGACCGGCAACCCCGCCGACGAACTCGTAAGGATGTCGATCGAGCTTGATCTCCTGGTGCTGGGATCCAGGGGCTACGGACCGGTCCGGCGGGTCCTGCTCGGCGGAACCGCCGTCAGGGTGATGCGTTCTTCTGGCTGTCCGGTCGCAGTTGTCCCGAGGCCTGGCGAATAGCCCCGGGCGAATTCGCCCTACTTCAGGACGCGGATCAGCTTTTTGTTCACGAATTCGTCGATGCCGTACCTGCCGAGCTCACGTCCGAAGCCGGAACGTTTGACACCTCCGAACGGGAGCTCCGCGCCATCGAGCAGGGTTCCGTTGACGTAGACCATTCCCGCGTCGATGCTGTCCGCGACGCGCGCAGCCTGCTCGGGGTCGGTCGAGAAGACGTACGAGCCGAGGCCGAACGGGGTGTCGTTGGCGAGTTCGATCGCTTCTTCTTCCGAGCTGACTTTGTAGACCGAAGCCACCGGCCCGAAGAACTCTTCGTGGTAGGCATCGTTGTCCTTGGAGATGTCGGCCAGAACCGTGCTCTCGATGAAGTTGCCGTTCCGCTCTCCGCCGGC
Source organism: Thermoleophilia bacterium (assembly GCA_016650125.1). Taxonomy (GTDB): domain Bacteria; phylum Actinomycetota; class Thermoleophilia; order Solirubrobacterales; family 70-9; genus 67-14. The sequence goes on along the minus strand of JAENWT010000013.1, from coordinate 10,073 downwards.
AACTATGCGGGCTCCACTTGCGACGGCGCGATCGAGCTGATCCTTGAGTCGGTCGGCTGCGGCTTCGGAGGAAAGCGGTCCCATCGCCGTGTCCCCGGAGGTCGGGTCGCCGGTCTCGGCCTCGACCATCTTCGCGGTCAGACCTGCCAGAAAGTCGTCGTAGAGTTCGTCGGCGACGATGAAACGCTTGGCGGCATTGCATGACTGTCCGGTGTTGTCGAGGCGGGCGTCCGAAGCCGCGGCGATGGCTTCGTCCAGGTCGTCGGTCCCGAGCAGGATGAACGGGTCCGATCCGCCGAGCTCGAGCACGACCTTCTTCAGGTTGCGCCCGGCGACCTCGGCCACGGCCGCGCCGGCCCGCTCCGATCCGGTCAGGGAAACGCCACGTATCCGCGGATCTGCGATGACATCCGCGATCTGGTCATTCGTGGCCAGGATGGTGACGAAAGCGCCGTCCGGGAATCCGGCGTCGTGATACATCTGCTGGAGGGCTTCGGCCGACTCCGGGCACTGGGGAGCCGGCTTGAGCAGGATCGTGTTACCGAGCGTGAGATTCGGGCCGGCGAAACGGGCCACCTGGTAATACGGAAAGTTCCAGGGCATGATGCCGACCAGCGGACCGATCGAGGTACGGCGGACGATCGCCGTGCCTTCGCCCGCGAGCAGGTCGATCGGCTCGTCCTTCAGGAATTCTTCGGCGTTGTCGGCGTAGTAGCTGTAGATGTCGCCGCAGAAGTCGATTTCGCCGAGAGCCTGCTCGACCGGCTTGCCCATCTCGCGGATGATGATCTCGGCGAGAGCGTCGCGCCGTTCGATGTGGAGTTCGCCGACGCGCTTGACCAGCGCGGCCCGTTCGGCGAGCGTGGAGTTCTGCGACCAGCCCCAATACGCGTCATCGACCTTGCCGATGGTGTCCTTGAGCTCTCCGTCGGAAATCTCCGGATACTCCTTGACCTTTTCACCGGTTGCCGGGTTTACGACTGCGTAGCTGCTCATGGGGCTCCAATCAAAAGACGGGGGATGGGGAATTAGTTCGAGTCTACCCGGAGGTCAGATCGGATCAACCGGATTGATCCGGTCAACGATAAGAGGGTCCTCTGGCGTGTTCGGCAACTCCGGCAACTCTTCGACCGGCACACCGAGGGTTGCCGCCAGAACCCCGGGGGAGAACGCCGAACCAGAAGCCCGGAAGCCGATGTCGCCCGGCGTGGACTGGTCGAAGAAGATCAGGAAATGGAACTCGCCCTCGCCTGTGTTTTCGATGTGGTGGGAGTACGCGCGGGGGATGAAATAGACGTCACCGGGTCCGAGATCGTAGGTGTCGATGCTGCCGTCCGGGTCCTGAACGGTCATCCGGGCGCGGCCGCTGCGGACGTATCCCATCTCTGCGGTCCCCGGGTGCCAGTGCGGCTCGCGCATTCCTTGCGTGGTGACCCGGAGCGAATACATCGAGATGTCCCCGAGAACCGGCCAGACCTGACTCCGAGCGACCTTTGCCGATCCCGCAGGCGAATCGATCGGGGCGGCTTGTGCCTCGAGGTCGAACTTGAGCGGATCCTCGTCGTCGGCGGCCGACGGGATGTGGGGCTCAGCCTCCCGGCCGACGATGTACCGGCTCTCGGTGTCCCGGGGGATCGCGGTGAAGGCGGACGCCGGGAGGTCGTAGGTGTTTCCGAGCACCGAATCGGTCATCGCGCCGAGGGCGCCGTGGAACGAGAAGTCCTCCGGAAGTTCGTGCCGGAAGCCGACGATCAGTTCGGCCTCGTCACTGCCGACGCTCTCGATGTGGTGAATCGATCCGGAAGGTGCGTGGAACATCTGGCCGGCGTCGATGGTGAACGTGGACACCGCGTTTGCGTCACCGAAGATCGTGACTAGGGCGGAACCGGACACGCAGTAGGTCAGTTCGGATGCGTTGGCGTGCCAGTGCGGCTCGCGGATTGCACCCGGCGCCAGCAGGAGGCGCTTGATCGACAGTCTTTTCAGGATCGGAAAGGACTCCCTGGTCAGCTGTGTGACCGAGCCGAGGTCGCTCTCGAAGAGGGGAGAGCGGGCGGTGAGGGAAGCGACGTGTCGTGACGAGGAGGCCAAGGTGTTCTGAGGGAGCTTAAGCTTCGCCGCGATGAACGACAACGAAGAGACCCGAAACCTGTCCGGCCAGACGATGCTCATTTCCGGCGGCAGCCGGGGAATCGGACTGGCGATCGCCTTGAAGGCCGCGGCCGACGGTGCCAACGTCGCCCTCCTCGCCAAGACCGCGGAGCCGCACCCGAAGCTCGAAGGCACGATCTTTACGGCAGCCGGGGAGATCGAGGAGGCCGGAGGAAACGCGCTGCCGATCGTCGGCGACGTGAGAAGTGACGAAAGCATTGCCGACGTGGTTGCCCAAACCGTCGAGAAGTTTGGCGGGATCGACATCTGCGTCAACAACGCCAGCGCGATCGACCTCTCGGGTGTCGACGACCTCAGGATGAAGAGCTACGACCTGATGCAGGACATCAATGTGCGTGGCACCTACGCGCTCAGCAAGGCTTGCGTGCCTCACCTCAGGAGGAGTGGCAATGGGCACATCCTGACCCTGTCACCGCCGATCACCCTCGAGCCGCGCTGGCTCGCCCCTCACACTGCGTACACGATCGCCAAGTACGGAATGACGCTGGGCGCACTGGGTCTCGCCCAGGAACTGCGTGAAGACGGGGTGGCTTCGAACGCACTGTGGCCGCGAACCCTCGTTGCGACCGCGGCCGTACAGAACCTGCTCGGTGGTGACGCCGCCATGAAGATGGCCCGCACTCCGGCGATCTACGCTGATGCCGCTTATTTCGTACTCACGCGGGAAAGCCGGGAATACACCGGCCAGGCGTTGCTCTGTGAAGACGTGCTCAAGGGCGCCGGTGTCACCGACTTCAGCTCGTATGCCGCCGACGGCGAAGGCGCCCAACTCGGGGTGGACCTGTTCGTAAATTCAGTCGACCCCGCGTAACAAACTGCTCCCCGGCAACACACTTCCGACCATCGCCGAGGCTCAGGACGGCCTCCGCCGCGGTGAGCTGTCTGCGACTGAGCTGATGGAAGCTGTGCTGGCCCGGATCGACGAGGTTGAACCGGAAGTCAACGCGTGGATCCACCTTGAGCGTGACGGCGCGCTGGCCCAGGCAAAGGCGGCTGACCGCCGGAAACGACGGCCGCTGCTCTATGGCATCCCGATCTGCGTGAAAGACGTGATCGACGTCGCCGGGATGCCGACCACGGCGGGGTCGGCGAACTGGTCGCGAATGCCGGTGACGGACGCCGATGCGGTCGGGCGGCTGCGCGCGGCCGGAGCGATCGTCGTCGGCAAGGGCAATACGAACGAGTTTGCCTTCGGCATCGACGGCCGCAACTCGCACTGGGGCGATTGCCACAACCCGGACGACCCGTCACGCCTTTCCGGCGGTTCCAGCTCGGGCCCGGCCGCGGCCACCGCGTCAGGCATGGCGCTGGGCGGCCTCGGAACCGACACCAGCGGTTCGATCCGGGTCCCGGCTTCGCTCTGCGGCCTGGTCGGGATGCGGCCCACCCTGAACCTGATTCCGATGCATGGCGTCTTCCCACTGGCTCACTCTTACGACGTGGTCGGCCCGCTCGGCCGGACCGCCGGCGACGTGGCGATCCTGATGTCGGCCCTGCTCGGTCGTGATGCGCCGGAGCCGATGATCGCCCCGATTGATCCGGCGGAACTTCGTGTTGCGATCGCTGAGGATCTGCTGGAACGGGCCGGGGAGGACGTAGCCGCCTTGATCGCGCAGACGACCGCGGAACTGGAACGACGCGGAGCGACGCTCGCCCGGGTCCGGGTGCCGGAGATTCAGGCGGTTGACAACATCCACCGGACCATCCAGCTGTACGAAGTCGCCCAGGTCCATTCCGGGTGGTTCGAAGTGTTGAAAGACGACTACGAAGAACCGGTCCGGGACCGCCTCGAGGAAGGCCGGAAGATCACTGCCTCTGAATACGAAGCTGCGCAAGAGGACCGCATCAAAGTGATCGCCGGTTTCGCCGAGGCGATGAAGGACTGCGACGTGCTCCTGGCACCGGCAACCCCGGTCACGGCGCCCTTGCTCGCTTCCGACACCGTGACGATCGACGGCGACGAAATCTCCCAGCGGTCGGCGCTGCTCTCCTGCGTGACCTCACTCAGCCAGCTGGAGAGTCCGGTGATCACGGTTCCGATCGGCCGGATCGACGGGTTGCCCGCCGGACTCCAGATTCTTGGCCGGCCCGAAACCGAGCCGTTGCTTCTCGGCGTGGCCGGTGCGGTTGAAGCCGTTGTGGCCTGACGACCTCAGGGCAGGGAGGAGAACGGGGGAGTGCCGATGTCCGTGCCGGCCAGCTCGCCGAGATCCTTGAGCTGCTGGAGCCAGAGAAGGTAATAGTCGACGATGACGCCGGGGATCGACTGCACGTCGTTGCCTTGGACCTCGACCGGCCTCCCGACCGAGGAGTACACGAAAAACTGCTCGGGAGTCGTTTCACCTCCGGGTGACAAGGAGCAGCAGCGAGAGGTCGAAGACGCATGGCTGAACCTGGTTTCAGGCTGAGCCGGCGAAGGGACGGTCTAGCTGTTCACCTGTTCGGCCCGCCTCGGCAGCTTCCAGTCCGGCCGGACGAAATGGCAGGTGTAGCCATTGGGGTAGTGCTCGAGATAGTCCTGGTGTTCGGGCTCGGCCTCCCAGAACGGGCCGGCCGGTTCGACTTCGGTGACGACCTTGCCCGGCCAGAGGCCTGACCCGTCGACGTCGGCGATCGTGTCTTCGGCGACCTGCTTCTGCCGGTCGTCCAGGTAGTAGATCGCGGACCGGTAGCTGGCACCGCGATCGTTGCCCTGTTGGTCCTTTGTGGACGGGTCGTGCACCTGGAAGAAGAACTCGAGCTGGTCCCGGTAAGACGTCTGTTCCGGGTCGAAGACGATCTCGATCGCCTCCGCGTGGGTGCCGTGGTTGCCGTAGGTCGCGTTCGGCACGTCGCCGCCGGAGTATCCGACCCTCGTGGAGATCACACCGTCCCGCTTGCGGACCAGGTCCTGGAGGCCCCAAAAGCAGCCGCCGGCAAGAATTGCTGTTTCAGTCGTTCCGGTCAATTTTCCGCTCCTTCTGTTGTCCGCCCGTGCCTTCAGCGGGGTACAGAAACCTTAACGAAGCCGTCAACCCGGTCAGATCAATTCGGCTATCAAGCGACCTTTCGCTGCCAGTAGCGATCGAAGCCCGACCACATTCCCTCGAACGGACCGGCCCGCCAGTAGTAGTCGACCGCTTCCGCTCCGGCACGCTCGGTCACCCAGGCTCGGATCCATTCGGTCATTTCTGCGGCGTCGGTGATCCGTGAAATCTCCGAGAACTCGTCGAGTGATTCGTGCATCGTCGAGATCTGATTCTGGGCGTCTGTCGTCTGCCCGAAATGCATGAAAGCGATGCACTCTGGATCCCAGGCAGACACCGTTTCGAGGGACTCGTGCCAAAGCGGCGGATCGATGTCCGGGGGCGGGGTGGGAGGAAAGGCCGGACCGCTGTCGATCCGGACTCCGGTCACATCGCCGGTGAAGGCGGTTCGTGTGGGGAGGTGGAGGTAACAAACGTGGTGCTGGGCGTGGCCCGGGGTATAGGCGACCTCCCAGTCGCCCTCACTCTCGCCGCCTTCGAGGATCCTTACGTTGGCCTCCGGCACCGGAACCACCTCACCCCAGAGCAGATCGAAGTGCTGGCCGAAGACCTTGCGAGCGCTGGCGACGAGTCGCTCCGGATCGATCATGTGCGGCGCGCCGCGTTCATGGACCCAGACTTCGACCTCCGGGTACTTCTCGACCAGTCGGCCGGTGCCGCCGGCGTGATCAAAGTGAATGTGGGTGAGGAGGATCGCCCTGGGTGTCCGCCCGTCGAGTGCCTCGATCACCCGGTCGATGGTCTTTTCGGATCCCGGATCAACGATCACGTCGTCAATCAGGTGCGCCGACATCGCTTTGGGGTAGCCCAGATGCATGAGGTCGACTGTGAGGGGTTGAGAATCCATTTCGTGTCTTGGTGGGGCCAAGTGGGCCGGAATATTACGGACCATCGCCCGAAGCAGTCCGGTACGAGAGGTTGTGATGGCCCGTCTCAGGGCGCGTAGAGCCTGAACCGCCGTGAGACCGTGGTAGCGTGGCCGGAGCAGGTGACCGTGTGGTCATCCGGATCAAGCGGTAAAAATCATGGCCATCGGAATCTCGCCCACATCCGGTTTCGCGAAGCTTCCCGGCATGCGCATGTTCGACGAATGGCGCTCGACTCAGCATGAGGCCACATGGCCCGAGCCGCCGGACGGCGACGGCAGGCCGGTGACCCTGATTCCGGGATTCCTGGCCGGTGACCCCAGTTTGACCCGCATGGCGAAGTGGCTCAGGTCCGGTGAGTACGAACTGGTGCGCAGCGGCATCCGCTGGAATGTCGACTGCATGGAAAAGACGGTCAGCGCGGTCGAGCGGCGCCTCGAGATAGCCGTCGAGGCTGATGGCCGCCGGGCGCTGGTCGTCGGCCAAAGCCGTGGCGGAGCGATCGGCAAGGTTCTGGCGATTCGCCGGCCCGACCTGGTCGAGACCCTGGTCACGCTCGGCTCGCCGTTGCGTAACCAGACTGACGTTCACCCGAGGGTCTGGCCCTCGATCGGACTCGTCGGAGGCCTGGGTACGGTCGGAGTGCCGGGACTGCTGAGCCGCGAGTGCATGAACGGCGACTGCTGCCGGCAGGCGAGGACCGAGTTCTACCGGCGCTTTCCCGAAGACGTGCGATTCATCTCCTTCTATTCACGCAGCGACACGGTGGTCAAGTACGAGGCCTGCCTCGACCGGGCCGCCGAGCACATCGAGATCGACAGCAGCCACCTCGGCATGGGGGTAGACGTCCGGCTCTGGCGGATACTCGCCGCCGAGTTGGATCAAAGCCGGGGTTAACGGTGAGCATCCAGCAACTCTCGGGGCTGGACGCGAACTTCCTGGCGATCGAGAACGACCGGAACTATGGCCACGTGGGCGGGCTTGCCATCCTCGACCCGTCGACCGCGCCTGGCGGAACGCTGACGCTCGAGAGACTGATCGAAGTCGTCGGCAGCAGGCTGCACCTCGTCCCGCCTTTCACTCAGCGACTGGCCGAGGTCCCTTTCAACCTCGACTGGCCCTACTGGGTGACGGACGAGCACTTCGACATCGGATATCACGTCCGTGAAATCGCGCTGCCGGCCCCGGGCAATCAAGAGCAGTTGCTCGAGCAGGCCGGCCGGATCTATTCGCGGCGGCTCGACCGCTCGAGGCCGCTCTGGGAGGTCTACCTGATCCAGGGTCTTGAGGGCGGCAAAGTCGCGCTGCTCAGCGAGACCCATCACGCGGCGGTCGATGGTCTGTCCGGAGCCGAGATCATGTCGGCGATTTATGACCTGACCGTGGAACCCAGGCAGGTCGATCCCCCGGAAGACGCGGGGGAGGACCAGGGCACCCCCGGTGGCATGGATCTCCTGGCCGAAGGCATCAAGTCGCTGCCGAGGTACCCGGTCAACCTGGCGTCGCGACTGGGCCGTTTGCTGCCGCATGTCGACCTGGTGCCGTCGGCGGTCGGTCTCCCCGGCACGGGGAGGATCAGCCGGTCTCTGTCGAAGGTCAGGTCGGTGATCAACCGTGAGGACGACGCGACCGTGATCGAACGGCGGCCGATCAAGGCTCCTCGCGGCCCGTACGGAGGTCTCGTTTCCCCCCACCGCATCTTTGGCATCGGATCGGTCTCGCTGGCCGATGTGAAGACGGTGAAAAATGCCTTCGGGGTCAAGGTGAACGATGTGGTGGTCACTCTCGTCGCTGCCGCCCTGCGCGCTGACCTCGAGCGGCGGGGCGAGCTGCCCGAAGAGCCACTGGTCGCGCTCGTGCCGATCTCGGTGCGGACCGAGGAGCAGATGGGCACGTTCGGCAACCGGGTGTCAGGCATGATCGTGCCGGTGCCGACGCACCTCGACGATCCGGTCGAGCGCCTGATGTTCAGCAGCGAGACGATGAACATCGGCAAGGAAAATCACGGCGTCCTGCCGGCCGAGGCGATGCGCGACATATCGACCTTCATCCCACCGGCCCTCCACGCCCGTGCGGCCCGGATGGCGGCCGAGCTCTCCGGGCGCTTCACCCGGCCGCCCTGGAACACGATCATCTCGAATGTGCCGGGTCCGCCAGTGGACCTCTACTGCTGCGGCGCGAAACTCGAAGCGCTCTACCCGCTGTCGATCATCTCGGACGGCATGGGCCTCAACGTCACGATCATGAGTTACCGCGACTCGGTCGACATCGGAATCACCGCCGACCGCGAGCAGAGCCCGGAGGTCCAGGGAGTCGTCGAATTGATGCAGGCCGAGCTCGCCGAGCTGCTTGCCGCCGCGGCCGAAACCAGTCAGGCCTGACGCCGGGCTAGCTACGCGGAATCCGGGAGGTCATCACGACCGGGGTGCCTTCCTTCGGTGAAAACGTGATGTTCCGACGGCCCACCCGTTGCGGTCTGGGGTCCGCCAAGTGGAGGTCGCAGCGGGTCAGGACCTCGGTCAGGACGACGCGCATCTCGAACTCGGCGAAGGTCGCTCCGAGGCAACGACGGACGCCGCCGCCAAACGGAATCCACGAGTAGGTCTCGGGCGGATCCTCGAGAAAACGCTCCGGCTTGAAGGCGAGGGGATCGGGGAACGAATCGGCGCGGGTGTGGGCCATCCACATCGACGGCGCCACGTTGTCGCCGGCTTCGAGACGGATGCCGTCGAACTCGATCGGCTCGTCAAGGATGCGTCCGGCGATCGGGATCACGGGGCGCAGACGGAGGGACTCGCTGATCGTCGCTCGCAGGTATTCGTCTCCGCCCTCGGCGAGTTCGGCCTTGAGGCGCCCGAGGGCAACCGGACTGCGAAGCAGGAGGTCGAACGTCCAGGCAAGGGCGGTGGCCGTGGTCTCGTGTCCGGCGACCAGCAGGGTCATCAGCTGGTCACGAAGCTCCTTGTCATCCATCCGCTCGCCATCCGCGAACTCGGCCGCCGCCATCATCGAGAGGATGTCTTCGCGCTCCTCGAGCTGAGGATCCAGCCGGCGTTCGGCGATCAGCCCGGCCAGCTCCTCATCAACCTGGCGCATCGTTTCTTCGGAACCGGGCGGCCCGGCCTGCCTTCCGAATCGCCGGGCGATCAGGGTGAGCACCTGCCAGCCGGTCTTCGCCGAGCCTTCGAGAGTCTTGCCGAGCAGAACGCGCAGGCGATCCAGCCGGTCGCTGTCGGTCACGCCGAAGACCGCCCGCAGGATCACCTCGAGGGTCACCGACTGCATCCGGGTGTGGATCGGAAACGCCGTGCCGATCGGCCAGGATTCGATTTCGCGGTCGATCGCTTCTTCCATGACCTCCTGGTAGGAGCGCATCCGTTCGCCGTGGAAAGCGGGCAGCATCAGCTTGCGGCGAGCGAGGTGTTCCTTGCCGTCGAGCAGGATCACGGACTTGCTGCCGAGGACCGGCTCGAGCAGGGCGATGCGAGAGGCCGGAAGTGAATTGGCCGGGTTCGAGTAGACGGTCTTCACCAGCTCGGGGTCGGAGACCATCACCATCGGGGCTGTGAAGCCGGAGAACCTGACACTGAAGGCTTCTCCGTAGTCGCGTCTCGCCTGCTGCATGAACGAAATCGGCCGGACGATCCAGCGCATGGTCTGTACGGCAGGCGGCGCGGTGGGTCCGGGAGGCAATGTCATGTGCCCATCAGACGTAGAGGGTGGGGGTGGAAACTTCAGCAGTAACAGCTGAATCGCTCAAGGCTGGGCTCCTCAATTCGTGGACGGTGTGACGCGGAGTGCACTCTGCACCCAATACTGACTAATCCTGGCCGACTTCGCCGGATTAATCTTGAGGCTTCAGTTCCGATCGGCGTATTCGGGGCCGGGACAGGTGCCGAAGTCAAAGCGGCTGACGCGCTTGCGCCTCGAATCCTTGACGTGGATCTTGCCGAACTTGTAAGTGTGAACGTCAACCGCCTTGCAATAGATCACCTTGCGCAAGGTGATC
>JAENWT010000012.1 GCA_016650125.1 Thermoleophilia bacterium | reverse complement strand
ATGCGAACCGGACTCGAATGCTTCACCATCTGGGTGACCTCCTGACTCGGGCCGCGACTGCTGGAATCAGTCGCTATCAAGCCCTTTCAGGAGGTCATTTTGCTAAACGGGTCGGATGGAAACGGTGGATTCAGGCTAAGGGGGAGAACCGGCGGTCGCGAGGCCTCAACCTCGTATGGATCGCGGTCCGGGAAAAGCGCGCGTCGTAGCCGGCCGTATGACCGGATTGCCACGGCGGATGGTGGGTGGGATCGAAGTGCCGGTGGCGGTCTCGATTTCGGCTCGTCTGCTCGGGCTTTCACACCTCGACCCGATTGACGCGGGGTCGGGCCTGTTGATTCCCGGGTGCCGTTCGGTCCACACCTTCGGCATGCGTTTCGCGATCGACATCCTCTTCATCGACGAGTCTGATGCCGTGGTACGGCGTTGCCTCCGTGTGCCACCGGGCAGGTGTCTGTTCTCGAAGCGGGCTCAATCGGTTCTCGAACTGGTGCCGGTGCGTGAGGGGGGAGAGGTTCCGGGTCCCGTGACTTAGGCGAGCATGCTGCCTGAGCGAAACGTCATAGCCAAGCTGGTCATCTGCGAAGACGACCGGGCCACCCTCGAACTGCTGAGCGACCACCTCGCCGCCGACCGGTACGAAGTGCTTGCCGCACCGACCGCCGCCGACGCGCTCAGACTTTGCCAGTTCAACTCTCCGGACCTGTTGCTGCTCGACCTCAGCCTGCCCGACGCTTCGGGGCTGGACGTCCTGCGTGAGATTCGCGAGCCCGACCGGTCGCTCAGCCGCTTCGACCGGGCGATGGGCGTGATCATCCTCAGCGGCCGCGGCACAGAGCGGGACCGGATCCGGGGCCTCGAACAGGGTGCGGACGATTATGTCGTGAAGCCATACCAGTACGGGGAACTCCTGGGTGCAGTTTCATAGTGCTTGCCCAATCGATTTCACAACTTCTCCCTGCAAATACCCACTATTTATGCGCCGTGTTGGCTGCTTTCTCTTGGTCGTGATCGGTTACCCCTAAAAAGATTTGGCTCTAGAGCTCGTGAAAGAGAACTAAATCGTCTGAAAAGGCACTCTTGGGCTTGGATGGCAGATCGCACCTCCTTCGAAGCTGGGTGTTCGGTTCTCGTCCGCTTCGTGTTTCCCCCGAATGGGGAGCGGTGCCTAGCGTCTGTCGCCTTGTCCCTGGTTCACCTGAGGTATCCTGAACTTGAATCTGGGGCAGGGAGAAAAGGGTTGCTTGGATGGAACCGAGGGAATCAATGAGTCGTTATGTGTCGGTGGCGCTCGTTGCGTTCTTGGCTTGTGCGATCTTTGGAATCAACGAACCGGCGGCCTACGGAGGCGGGGCGATTCTGATCGCCGGAATGGTCTTGGATGCTGGCTATGTCCTAGCTTGTCGGCGCTCGCCTCGAACTCCCCCAGGCCATCGCGTTGATCTCGACAAATTGGTTCGGGTCCAGTGGCTGGCCGGAGGGCTTGGCGGGATAGCTATCGCGGTCGGTCAAGGTCTTTGGGGAGACGCCGTGGTTCTTCCGCCTGAGGCGGTGAAGCTCGTGGGGTTCTGCGGAACGGTGGCGATCGTCGCGATTTTCATTTCTAGCCTGGTTGATTGGTTCTGGATCCTGCCCCGAGTCGGAGGCATCGTTCGAAAGGCTCCATGTGAGGAGTCCGGCGGGCAGAAGTGGGCGCGAGTCACTGGGGTCTGGTTTTTCCACAGAGCTATCGCGACGCTGATAGCCACGGGCTCGGTCACTTTCTTCATGCTGTTCATGGCGCGAGACGCGGAGGGGGATGCGCAAATAGCTTGGTTTTTGGCCGCGACGGTCACGGGCGCGGTCACGATTTGGTTTCAAAGTGATGCTTTGAAGGCGCTCCTTCTGTCGCTCAATCCGCCGGTCATGCTGGGCGACTTGCTCAGGTGGCACGGTGATGATGTAGTCGTGGTCGACGTTTCGTTACAAGGCGCCAAGTTCAAGGTGTTGCCTTCGCCAGCAGACCCCGACGAAGGAACCGGCTATCCGACCGGTTTCGAGGATAAGTCAGACGGTCGGTTGACCTTTTCGGATTTCTCATACGTAAAACCTGCATCGGACGTAGTTCCCCCGTGTCGCGACAAATGCTGCTCAATCAATTACTACTGCCGGAACAACCCAAAGGCCTATGAGTAGAGCGGAAGCAAACGAGACGAAACTCTCTGCCGGAGCAGCGAGTAAGCCTTGAAGCAAATTGGCGAAACCAGCCTTTTTGTAGGAGGTCGAACCGATTTTGCCTCGGTCGGCACGGACGAAAAATTCGCTCGCGTGAATGTTGCGAAGACGGTTCATGGCCAGATCCTTGGACGAACTCCGACCAAAACTGATCCGAATTACATTTTCCTGGAGGACTCTGAACGAAGGATTATGTCGGTGAATTGGGTGGATGCCCCCAGCCCGAGGCTCTTCGACTGGACAGGGGTCGGTGGGTTCACTCGGATACTTGATTTCATGGCTGAACAAATGGCCCTGGGACGCAAAGTTCTGGTCTCCTGCGATCGGGGAATTTCAAGAGCGCCGACTGTGGGGCTCCTCTACTCATCCAAGCGTCTTGGAGTTATTGACTCCAGTTCGTTCGAGTCTGCGCACTCCGGCTTCATTGAGCTCTATCCGGCGTATCGACCGAGCGGCGTCGGTCGATACGCGGCAGAGAACTGGACAGAAATCAAATAGAACGAGAGGAAGTCCACCTGTGTCATCGCCTACAACTTGTTACGTCTGCGGGACTCTGATCACCGAGGAAAGAGGGGGCACTCTCATTCGGGTAGCTGGTGAGCCTGACCCAGTCTCGGTCCATCCCGCCTGTCGTGGAGCATCGATCTACGTCCCGAAGGACGATGCATATTTTGCGTATCTGGCTCTCGATGATCCAATCGGTCCTGACTCGGATGGATGGGAGACGCATGGGAACATTGAAAGTCAGCGGGGATTTTGGTCAGGATCAGACGCCGTCGATTTTGAAGCGGGCCTGTCGGAGCTCGTAGATCGGGGTTGGGCCGAGCAGACCGAAGCTCCCTTGAGATTTCGGCTGACCTCACTTGGGCATCACAAGCGGTCGCTTGTGAGCCGGGCGGAATAAAAAACCATGAGCCCACTCCCGACAGATACCAATCCACAGACCGTCGCCTGGACGACATCCAACGCGCGGATTATGTTTGAGGATCAAGAGAGGCGCGCTTCGTCTCTTGAAACTAGGGCAGGGCAGTTGGCTGGTTTCACAGGGCTAGTTCTCGCCCTGATCGTTCCTCTAGGGGTTGAAGGAATCCACGACGCCTCTTGGGACATACCTGTGTATGGGTTGATAATTGTCGCCTCGGCCAGTGCCGTATTCGCCCTCTTTTCTTTGGTTCACGGGGTGCTCGCTCCCGCGTGGTTTGTGTCGATCTCCTCGTCTGAAATCGACAACTACATCAACGACTCAAGATTCCAGACTCAGCCCCCTGAGGAGCTCCAAATTCGAACTCTGAAAGCAATTCGGGATGCGGTGAAGGTCTACGAAGTTCACAATGAAAAGAAGGCCAAAAATCTGAACCGCGGGGTCTACGGCTTCTCAGCGACTCTCTTGGCCTCTATTGCGCTAGTGGGCGTGATTTCCGCAGAGCCCGAGGCAACGGGACTGGGAACAGAAGCCAAGCCCTTCGTGGTCATCTCACCTGAGTCGCAGACGGACGACAGTTCGAAAAACCGACTCAAAGTCCTGCGAGAACGTAGTGGCGGGCGCGGTAAGACGAAAGTCCGAGAAAATGAAACAGGAGACGTCCGGGCTAAGCCAGGTGCTCCGCAAGTTCAGAAAGGCCGACATGAATAGACCCAACGATCCTCATCGTGCTGAGGAAGAATCATCGCATGCGGACCCTCCGCCAAGCGAAGGGAGTTCAGGCGAGGATGGTGGTTTGTCAGACACGGAGCCGGACGTGCGCGACTTCCTAGGAAGCGATGACGCCGAGACGCAAGTAATCAATTTGACTGACGAACAAACAGAGACGTCGCATGATTAGAGGTTCGAACTGTGCTTTAGCAACCGTTGTGCTCTCGCTAGAATGAGATGGGACGATGAGTGATAGACGCGAAAATCAGGACGTAGACCAGGCCAAGGAGGACGGAAACGATGAGGAGCCGCTTTCCGACACAGTTGCTGAGATGCATACCGAAGGCAAAGCTCTAACTAACGGCGACTCCTTGGATGCGCTGAACCGGATAAGTAGATCCGAAACTGACCGGAGCAAAGATCGTGATTGATCCCGGTGACGAACCTCTTTCGGACACTGTTCCTGAAATTGATCACATCGAAAAGGGTGAATAGGGCGAATATTCGGAGCAACACGTCGGAGAGGAACGTCCTACTCAATCTTCATTCCTTTCCAGCAGCAGAATCGAAATCGCGCTGAACGCGATCGCGAACTCCGTAGTTACTTCGTCAGTGGTCTTGTTCCAGCAGGTCTTCAAAAGGCCGAATCGCTTTTGGAATGTTGCGTGGAGCGATTCGTTCCAGCTAAACCGGCCGCGTCCATACTCCCGAGCCAACGGGTCGTAGTAGTTCAGAGGGTTACCGATACTCGGTTCTCCGGACTCGATGTCCAGCGCTACTCGAATTCGATTCGGATTCTGTGATCTCCGCCATTTTCCAGAGGTGATAGTTACGTTTCCGCAGTTGGAACAGCTTCCCTTGAGGGCGGTCTTGATCGCGCCTGTCTTCCTGCGCGAAACAAGCCGTTCGGTGTTTCCCGTTCCGCAAGAGCAGCCGAGTTCTTCCAGTCCATTGACCCACCAGTTGGCGTAGTGCGGTTTGTTCGCATGAAAGAAGTGACTTCGAGTTGCCAGCTTCTCAGCGACGTTGTCACGGCTCGTTTTCGATCCAGAGTGCGACGCCTTGTGAACGTTCGGGACCAGACCAACCGCGAGCATTTTCTGGTGAAGCTCCGACCCTTGGAACCCACCATCGCACGTGATCACCGAGATGGTGTCTCTTCTTCGATGGGGAAGCACCTGATCTTCGTAGCTCGTAATCACGCGCTTGGCGACGGTTGGTTCTCCTTCGTTGATCGGAGCTACTTCCCATGCCAGGGGTGTCCCGTGCTCGGTGAACAGACAAAGCAGCTGCCACCCCCTTCCGCGTTTATCGCCACCTCGATGTCCGCCGTCTGGAGCCGTGACATTCTGGTCCGCGAATCGTTCTCGGTTCTTCTCTAAAGGCGGGGGCATGTAATGCGTCTCGTGAGAGGACCCATCTAAGCCGAGCTTCTCTGCCTCTTTATCTAGTCCGGGAAGGGCTACGACCAGCTGGCGCAGATGCCTGTCAAGCCTTTGGTAGAGGAGGCATCGTTCGGAAAAATCGAAGTGCTGACTCTTGTATCTACAGATCGTCGGCGCTGAAGGTAGATCATCACCGAGGCCAAGCTGCTCCCTGGCCACGTGATCACCGCGCAGACTTGCCAGACAGCGTTTGATCGTCCCAGTGCCACTTAGTCGTCGGTAAACGAGGATCAGTTCGAGTTGGCGGGCGGTCCACGAGATTCGGCGGCCACAGATCTTGCCTCCTAGGTTCTGGCTTCGACTGTCGATCAGATCGAGCTTCTCTCCGAGGATGAGCTCGAACATTTCGTGCTCCATCATCATCCGGCTGAGTTTCGCGTCGGTGATGTGGGCAAGTTCTGGCCGCTTCTTGGCCCAGTAGACGTCCGCGGTCTCATCGGGCCGAGGAAACTTTCCCCACTTGACCCTGGTCCTTCTTAGCGGCTCGAAGTAGTCCATTAGTCTGCTCCCGGCCTCGGGCGCATCGACCACGTTGTTGCCATTGAATTGGGCGGCGTGGTCTCTGAAAGCTTTGTACTTACTGACGCGGGCCATGCAGCTAACACTCGTGTCATTACAATTGAATCTCTGTCATTCGCAAGATCGTTTGAATGACAATTCAAAAAAGGGGTCAGTCGTCTCACGTCTCGAAATGCGCCAGATACCGACAGCTCAGGAGTGCCCGATCGTATGAAAGCCGTCGGCACCATTTCTCTGAGCCCTAGTGCGTGCATCGAGCTAAGCGCCGAGCTTGCGATCTTGTCCGACCCGTCGCGACTCTTACTTCTGAGTCTCATCGGCCGCAACCCACACGGGACATGCGTCTCTGATCTAGCCGCGATGGCGGACCTGAGCGTCAGCACGGCATCCCACCATCTACGGAAAGCCAAACGTGCCGGTTTGGCCAAGTCGCAACCGGCATACAAAATGGTTCTGTACTCACTGACAGACCGCGGACGCCACTGGGTCGATCTAGCCGAAGAGTCGGCCTGACGAATCGGCCAACGTTCTGCCGGGGCGATCGCGCTCATCCCCGCTCCAACCTTTGAAGGATCTCTTCTTCACTGAATCCGTAGTTCCGTAGCGCGCCTTCCCAGGTCACGAACCGTTGACGATAGGGGGTTGGGGACGGGATGTGGAGATCTTCACCTTTGGATTTAGCCAGCTCGACCTGGCGTTCCCTCCACCAGACGAACTCGGACACCTGCGGAACATGGCCAATCTCGTCAGCTGCTCGGATGATCGTCTCTCGCAGCGTCTTGTCTGTGTACCTCCAGGTCTTGCCGAGGCGTCTCTTCGTGAACCGCTCCTGGATACGTCGCGGAGTAGCGACCTCGGTTATGTCGATCGCCTCTCGGGCCAAGAACCACGATCCTTGAAAATGCTTGAGGATCTGGGAGACCGGTTCGAGATCTTCATCCAGTTCCTTTCGGATCCTTTTGTAGTCCTCAACGCCCGGTGTCTCGCCAAGTGTAGGCGCCGGTCCAATACTGCACCACACCTGCCGGTTTAAAAGTGCACCACCCGGCAGCTGACCAGGGCAACCTGGCCGGAGCGTAGATCCTGTCTTGATCGAAGTCGATCGAGACGGAGGAAGGCAGTGCTCGAAGTGGAGAGATGGGCCGAGATCAGAAGGATGAGCCGGGTCGAGCGACTTTCGCAAAGAGAGATCGCGAGGCGAACCGGCCTCAATCGCAGGACCATAAGACGAGCGCTGGAGGCAGCTAAGCCTCCGAACTACGGCCGCCCGAAAGGTTCCTCCAAGCTCGATCCCTTCAAGGACGAGATCGAGCGCCTGCTCGAGGGAAGATACGACCTCTCCGGGGTCCGCATCCTCGAAGAGATCCAAGCCCTCGGCTACACCGGCGGCAAGTCGATCCTGAACGAGTTTCTGGCTGAGATCCGCCCGCGCTTCGCACCACCACCTCGCACCTTCCAACACACCGTCTACCGGCGCGGGGAGCTGATCCAGTTCGACCTGATGGAGCTTCGCGAGAAGGTCCCGGTTGGCTGGGGCCAGAGTCGCCGGGGTTACCTCCTGACCGGCGAGCTGCCGTATTCGAAGATGCTCTGCGCAGCTTTGATCTTCTCCAAGCGCTTCGAAGACATCGCCTGGGGCATGAATGAATGCCTCGGGCAGCTGGGCGCCCTGCCCGAGAAAGTGGTGATCGACCGCGAAGGTGCCCTGCACAAATCAGCCGGCCGCCCAAGCGACAACTTCGCCGCCTGGCTCGGAGAGCTCAGCCTCGGCTGGATCATTCTGGCCCCGAGAGATCCGCAGGCAAAGGGCGCTCTCGAGCGAAGCCACCGCTACCTCCACGGCAACTTCGAGGCTGGCCGAAGCTTCGCCAACCCGCTCGACTTCCAAGACCAGCTCAACAGGTGGCTGGCCAAGGCAAACGCCCGGAAGCACCGCAAAACCGGGCAGATGATCACCGATCACTTCCAAGAGGAGAAAGCCTCGATGAAACCGCTGCCGAACACTCTTCCGGGCACCGACCACCAACAGGTGATCAGGGTGCCGGCCCAGCCATATCTCCGCTTCGATTCAAACGACTATTCGCTCGACCCGCGGCTGGTTGGCCGAAGGGTCGAGCTTCGGGCCAGCCAGGATCAGGTCCTGGCGGTTGAGCTCGACACCGGCGAGATCGCCTGCCGCCACACCCGCATCTTCGCCAAAGGCCTGACCTTCACCGACCCGGCCCACCAGGCCGCCCTTGACGAGATGAGAGCCGAGCGGCTCGGTTACCGGCCAAGACCCAAAGACACCGAAGTCGAGATCCGCTCCCTTGAACGCTACGACCAGCTGCTCAGCGCATGAGCGAGACAGCTGAACTGACCCACCTCTTCCGGCAGATGAAGGCGCCGGCCGCGGCGGAAGCGATGCCGGCCCTTGCCGAGCGGGCCCGACAAGAAGAATGGTCTTTCGAGCGCTTCGCCGAGGCGCTGCTTTCGACCGAGGTCTCGGCCCGGGAATCCCACGGCGGCGAGGCGAGAATCCGCTCAGCCCGCTTTCCCGCCAGGAAGTCCTTGGAGGAGTTCGACTTCAAGTTCCAGGCTTCGATCAAGCGAGCAATTGCCGAGCACCTCGGCCAACTCGACTTCCTGCGGCAGCAGGAGAACGTGATCCTGCTCGGACCGCCCGGAACCGGCAAGACCCATATCGCTACCGCGATTGGGATCAGGGCCTGCCTGGCCGGCCACCGGACCCTTTTTGCCTCCGCCACCGAATGGGTGGCCCGGTTGCTCGAAGCAAAGCGGGAGGGCAGGCTCGAGGACGAGATCACCAAACTCGGCCGGGTTCCGCTCTTGATCATCGACGAGGTCGGCTACATCCCGTTTGACCCCGAGGCCGCCAACCTGATGTTCTCGCTGATATCTGCCCGCTACGAGCGGGCCTCTTTGATCGTTACCTCGAACAAGCCCTTCTCGGCGTGGGGCGAGATCTTCGGCGACGAAGTGGTTGCCGCGGCGATGATCGATCGCCTGGTTCACCACGCCGAGATCCTCAGCCTGAAGGGGGATTCCTACCGCCTCAAAGACCGGGACCTGGGGCGGGCGAAGCCTCAACAGCTCTAACCGGCCTGACTGAGAGACCTGCGCTGGGTGAGCACTTTTCCACTGGGAAAGCCCATCAAACAGCGGATCTCCATAAACACCGGGTGGCGCACTTTTCAACCGGCCAAAGTGGAGCACTTTTCAACCGGCCTTGACACCAAGAACCTCGGCCACCCGATTCAGGGAAGCAAGCATCTTCTTGATCTGCGAGTTTTCGCCTTCCTGTTCGATCAGCCAAATGCTCTGGCATCTCCGCAAGGCGATCTCCTGCTCGCCAGGCGTGAGGACGACGAAGGCCGCGAGCAATAAATCCACTCCACTGGTTTGATTCGCATTGATACTCATAGGCATCATGCAATCATGCCGATCGGTCATCCGTACCTAAGCGAGATTTCGTGGCTCCAGCCTCCAGCGAACCAGATCAACTCGATGTAGGCGATCCGGACGGTTCACCGGACCAAAATCCGAGCTTGAACTTCATATCCCCAGACGTGTCTAGGCTGGCCCCATGCCTATCAAGGAGAGTTGGACTGATCCGCTGCCATTCTGGCCCGAAAGCGAGGAGCTCGAACTTGGCCAGAACAATGTCGTATTCCTGCCATCATCGCGAGGCGAGCTTGACGGTGAGGTTGTTATGGGTTTTCGGCAAGAAGCACAGGAGATGCGCGTAAAAGCAATGGACGACGGCTTTGACGTTCAGCTCTTCACCCCCGGGGGAGCTAGACCAGGGATCCTTCAGGAACACGCCGCCGAAGTTGTCCTTCCGTTCTTGGTGGCGGGGGTATCTAGCATCCCGTTCTCCATCATCGGCGACTACATCTACGACTACATTAAGTCCCGTGGAACCGATGACTCTGTGTTCAAAGTCGGGCTCGTGGAGATAGAGGAGGGCAACATGCGGATTCACAACATCGAAGGGCCACCCGCAGATGTCCTTTCATTTCTTGAAGATGCGAGTGGCCAGGTGTTCGGCGACGATGATGACAACGAAGACGATTAGGACGTTCTACCGTCAGTCCGAACCCATATATCGAGGGGATAGGCGCTTATTTTGATCCCCTTCCTTCGTCGACCGCTGCTCGGGATCAAGCCTTGTCAGCCTCCAAGCAAGCGATTAGCGCGGCCATTGCCGGAGAGGCAAACGCCGAGCCTAATCTTAGGGCCGCGATTGAGGCGATGGTTGAGGCCTTTCTCATTGACAGATCAGCAAACCGAGATTGCTTTACTCGCGCACACGCGCTAGGCCGTCGAGCTAACCGACAGTTTGGGTGGCGGGTTCCATTCAACTCCGATATCGATGGTTATCTGAATAAGTGCGGAACTCTCGCCTTGCATAGTCGGTTCGGGCTGAGCCCCGGAGGGACGACGACGGGGCGATGCTCGATCTGCGGAGCCGCGGACTTCGGCTGCGATCACATTTCTGGCAGGAGCTACGACGGCATCAGATGCCATCGCGTCATCACTCGCTGGAATGTTGATGAGGTTTCGATAGTCCGGAGACCGCGCGATCCCCGGTGCTACAAAATCTTCAGTGCCCAATCACTAGAAGATGCCGAGGAAGACCTCGGAATCGCGATCGCGGAGGGCGCCTCCATACCTTGCCGTCACTGCATGAATTGTCCGGGTCAGCTTGGTCCAAGTTCCGCGGATCTTGACCCAAGCTCATGGCCTGAAGTTCCTGGCGAGTAGTTAGGTCTATGGCTTATCTGCCTTTAGACGAAGCGGGAAATCCGCTCACACCCGAGAGACTCCGAAAGCGAGGTTTATGTCGAGAAAGAAACGCGCATGTCGCTGCGTCGTTCGGCGAGGATCCGGAGCCGGAACTCAGACTCGCCCTCGGAGACTTAGTAAACGCCTTCCTTTTTGATCGTGTAAGTCAATCTGACCTATTTGCTCGCGCTCATCGCTTGGGTCAAGACCTATCCCGCGTGGGTTGCTTCTACGAATACAACGCCGACGACTCCAGCTACCGTCTGAACTGCCCCATCTTCGCCCTTCATCAGGTAACCGCATTCTCCGTTTCAATGACCGTCCTGACCGAGTGCTCTGTTTGTGGGGCTGGGGCGCTCCAGTGCGAGCACGTCGATGGACGGGAGTACGACGGCGAGTTCTGTCAAATGAATGCCGTGAAAATCCTGTCGTTCGGGCACGTGGCCTTCACCGCGAATCCAGACTTCATCTACACATGGCATCAGCCGAGGGTCCTTTCTTTGGAGGAGGCCTTAGCTACGGGCAAGATTCAAGTCGGCGGCGATCCCTTGCCGTGCCACCACTGCGCCAACTGCCGAGGGAAAGTTGGGCCGGATCCCGACGACCTGGATCCGGTAGGCCGATTCAATCGACTCTTGAAAGATGATTTCGACCTGAAGTAGGTGGCTCGACGAACTGGAGAGGGTTCAGGGGAGCGGCCATGGGACTCCCGGATGCTCTAGCGGAACTCAACATGAGCGATTCGAAGAGTGGGGCAGACCAGTTGTAGTTACGAGGCGGCAGCCACTCGAACGTCGGCGTTATCCGTGTGGATGCCTCCGACTAGCTTGTCAGCGAGAGCACTCTTTGTGACAAGCCGAGGTTTCTTGTTTGCGGGGGTGACGTTGATCGAGAGCTCGATCCCCAGTCCGACGGCCACTCTCACGAGCGTGTCCATGCTGGGATTTACGTCGCCGCTTTCCAAACGAGCAACCTGGGGCTGGGTCATTCCCAGCTTTTTGCCGATGGCTCCCTGTGACATTCCGCGGTCAGTCCGAAACGTTAGGACCGCAAGGGCGATCGCCCGTGCCAAGGCTGTGCGTTCCCATTCTGCGCGAAACTCAGGATCCTGCAGCTGCTCATCGAGCAACTCATCGTTTGTCTTCAGTTCGGAAAGCTTCATTTCATATGCCCCTTGGTGATCCAACTCCATACAATGTTCTCAGACTATAGCACTTGTGTTATCGAAACTCTGGATTTTCTCATCAATTGATTTCCAGATCCGAGAATCGCTCCACAGCACGCTTCACAGCAGCTTCAAAGTTTCGATTGTCGATTTCTGCCTCGGGGCCCACAGCGAAAATCACGAAAGTGCCCGGCTTAACTTGTCGGTAGATAGGTCGCCAGCGGCTCCTCCCCCCACGAGGCCGCAACTCTCGCATCCCCTTTCCGATGTCGCCTTGGACTGCGCTGGAATGGGGGAACTTCAGTTCCCGCCCGAGTGCCACCAGCTTCTTGGCCGCATTCAACATTGCGGCCTTTTCCGTTGCTGGCCAAGAGGCATCGCGCTCGCTTTCCGCTCCTGGGTGCCACCGCACTACATATGGCGCGCCTGGTTCCTTCGGCTTGACAACCCGCAGCTTCGGCTTCGAGCTACGAGACTTCCTCTTTTTCCCCTTCCCTTTGTCCGGAGACATATCCGCACTTGTACCACGAGTTTCTGACTGGAACGCGATCTCGTCGAGCGGTGAGAGGCCGGACCCCCGGGGTCGCCCATGTCAGACGAACTTGCTAGGGCCCGGGTCATTTCACGGGCCTAAGCGGCGGGACCAGCGGCCAACCAGCCGCTGGCCCCATCCCTGGTTAGAAGCAGGCGCCGCCCCCGACCATCAGGAAGGACCGGTTTCCCTTCGAAAAGCGAGTTTTGATTACTCCACTCGAAACCGCCTTGATCTTCCAGCCCCGCCAGTGAGCGTTCGGGGTGCTCGGACATTCCGGTATCGCAACCCCAGCATTTCTTGCCCTACGGTCTACCTTCTTGGCCTTCTGACAGCTGACGTTCATGCGCTTCTTGACGCTCTGGGTTTGAGATGAGCATGACGCGCTAAAAGCAGAGCTCGGGTTCATCAGGACAAGCGCCATGAAGCACGCAGCAGCGATTCCTCCAACGCATGCGATGGACAGAGTTCCATTCCCTTTACGGAGCATTCGATTCCCTTCGACCGCACCTAGTTAGCAAAGGAGCTTCGTGTGCGATAGGGACTATAAGTATCATTAATCGACGAACCACCGGCCGCAAAGTGCCGTGCCGCGATGCTCGAAGTCAGCGGCGTTCACCCAAGGCTAAGATCTCAGAGGGTGAGATCCCTAGCGCCTTTGCGAGCTTCAGAAGACTGCCGTAGGAAGGGTTTCTCTCACCGCGCTCAACCCCGCCCACATATGTTCGGTCGAGACCCGACTCAAGAGCTAACTGCTCTTGTGAGAACCCTTTCGCCAAACGGATCTCGCGCACTGCCTTGCCTAGCGCGACGTGGTCTGGAGAGCGAGAAGCCATCGACAGAGGCTGCTCTGTTGTCGTATATAAAGCTACGGACTATAAGTATCATCAGTTTGTTCCACCGACGGGTGGCTGCTTATTGCGATAAATCGTTCGGGCCGGAGAGCACACGTGCCATGTCTGCCCGTACGGAGTTGCCCTCATCTGGCTAACCAACGACGTAAAGCCGTGAGTGGTCGCCTCTGTCGAGTTCGTCGTGAAGAACGCTCATCCGAAGCGGCTGCATGATGGCGGACGTCTACCGGCGCCTTGTCGCCGACGCCAAGCAAATCGGACGAATATCGACAGCCAGGAAGACAATCGCCGTAGTCATGGTCCATCTTCCCTGTGCTGACGTGATAAATCTGGCTGCCGAGATCTGCGATATGGCCGGGTGCAGCAAGCATCGAGATCATTTGAAGTACCTCTAACGAGGCGACGCTTCCGCTGAACGCGAACACATTTGACCTCGATCGGAGGAGGTGGTCCGGCGGTAGTCCCTCTATGTAGGCCGGGTCATCGAGCTGGCCCAATCTTTCTGCTTGGACCGCTCCCGGATCAAACTGACCCAGACACTGGAGGCACTTGCGCCCTGGCCCCACGGTCTGGACGTTCCATCCTGCACTAGCCATCTCACCATTTGAGTTTCTGGTTGCTTTGATTCCGCCGTCAATCACGGGGATTAGGTGTCCGTACGCAGCCAGATTGAGCAACTGGCGCGGCCATGGGCGATCGACACAAGAAAAAAGAATGTCGCAATCCAAGGCGGTTTGCCAGCCCGAACTTTCAGCTACCGAAGCGTCTACAACATCTACGCGGATATCAGGGTATGTCGCGCACCTGAGCGCATTTTTTCGCGCTGATTCAGCCTTGCCTCTGGCCAGCCGCAGGTCTTCACTGGTGGCCCCGGCGGTTCGATCGAGGTTGTGTTCTTCAATCGAATCAAAATCGATCAAGACAAGATTCCCCGCTCCACTTCGCGCAAGAGTCTCGGTGACGATTGATCCGACGCTTCCGAGGCCGATGACTCCGATACGTATTTGTTCAAGCAACCCTTGTATGTGGTCGCCCCAGACCGACTCCGTTCGAATGATCTTTGGATTCGGCTTTCTCTTCAGGCGGGTTGGAAAGGAGAAGTGCATCTGGTCCCCCACGACTCTGACGCTCTCGCAGTCGACCATTTTGACAGCCTGGCCTTCCTCTATCCACTCTCGCCCGGCCCAGGATGAATCCGCACCGGCAAGCGTCATGCCGAGCAAGGGCCTGCCCGTGAAGGTGAGGGTCTGAACGCCAAGACTGGATTCAGCCTCAACATCGTCATGGCTCATGCCCTGCCACCCAGTCCCACGAGGATGGCTGTGGATCAGGGCAAGTCCCATATCTCTCGCCCCGGCCAGCTTAGAAGCGCGAAGAAAGTAGGAACCGTAGAAAGACGCATTTCCGTGGACTCTGCGTTCATCCGCCTCGGGCAACACGAGTTCGGTCAGGATTCTCGTCGTTCGCTCTCTACCGGCACTTGACTCGTACAAGGCGAAGGTCAGATCTTCTTGCCCGTCGGCTCTGATTAGGTGGTCGATGGCCGCGTCGTGGACATTCGTGCTGATAGCAACGCTACGCCGCATTTGGGAGCTCCAGCTCAGGCGGGAGAGTTCTTAGGAGGCCCCTGACGTGACCCATCAACGCGCTTGCGTCTTGTGTTGACCTTTGCCACTCGGGAAACGGGCGGCTCCAATATTGCCAGGACGGATCCTGAACGCCCCCTGATGCTGCTGCATGGACTCCGCCATGAGGGTGCTCTCCGCCGACTCCGATGGGGAGAAGGTGCGGGCGGACTAGCAAGCCGCTCGGGGGAGTGACTGAGTAGTCGCCGGGAACATTGAATCCGATCTCGATGGTGCAAGCGGTGAGGGGCCCGAGAGGAACTTCGAACTCGAAATGAACGAAATCACCCTCGATCACGATGGGCCGGTGGCCGAGCTCCTCCAGCTCGGCCACCATCGTGTTCGCCCCGCTCACGACACCGTCTTCGGACCCTTGTGGGTCGTCGCGAAAATCATGCCGCGCTTGAGCGACACCTTCTCTTCCGGGTCCTCGAAATCGTGCTGGTCGCGGCGATCCCTCACCAGAGTGAGGGTCCAATCATCCGGTGTCTTGTCCACCAGCGCCAGGATTTCCCTGACGGTCATGGTCTTGCGAGGAACCAGGATGGGGGCCTTGTCGATGATGATTTCAATCTTGCGAACATCCTTGGGGGAGTCCGTCTGTTTGGCTTCTGTCATTATCTTTCTCCTGCCGAGAAACTCGGCGTCGGTTTACTTGACCGAAAAACCGCGCTCGACTCTCTCTCGAAAGTCGGTCGACCGCGGTTTTTCTCGTTGCGCCACCAGTATAGCAGTTCGCGTTAGCTCTATAAGCAACGCGGGCCGCTTGACTTGTCACGCATACCGTGAAAGTATGACTGCATGGCAGAAAAACCAATCAAGCTCGGCGACCGTCTCCGAGAAATCCGTAAGGCTCAAGGTGTAAGTCTCCGCGAGATAGAAAGGCGGACAGGGTTGAACAGCGGTTATCTCTCTCAACTTGAGAGAAACGAAATCGCGCAACCGACTCCTTCGGTCCTGCATCGGATCGCCGATGGGTACGGAGAGTCATTTCAAACCCTCATGGAATGGGCTGGTTACGTTGAAAGAGACCCAGAATCCGTCAGCCCAAATCACGCTCGGGCGTTGAGCTATCTCCCTGAAGACATCAGCGATAAAGAACTTGAAGCGATAAAAGCAGTTCTCGATGCCCTCCGAGACAGCGATAGGCCGACAGCGCAATTCTCGGTTCGACCGCACCTTTCTGATTTAAGACTCTCGCCTGGCGACCAAATCCAAGTAAGGGCGTCCGCGATGGGGGTGCTCCGTGAACTTGACGCACACCGCTCGGTGGAACCGGTCGACCTAGACGAAGCGACGGCTGTAGCGAAGCTGGTTCAAGCCGGGGAGATCGAGCTGGATCTGCGTACGAAGAAAAAGCTCAGGGACCGGTTTGGGGATCTTGTTGACACCACCCTGTCGAGACTCCAAGGGATGATCCGCTTTGATTCGAACGAGATTCTCCTGAATCCGGACCTTCACGTGATGAAGCGGCGATTCGTCCTAGCCCACGAGATCGGCCACGGGACTCTGCCAGACCATCGATTGGTTTTCGGACACCTGGATGACGATAAACGCCTCAGCTCGGATTTTCACGACCTCTTGGAGTGCCAGGCTAATCGCTTCGCTATAGAACTTCTGGGAAAAGGCGATCTCCTTCGTAGGGAGTTTGATGACTCCCCGCCCAGCGCCTCGCAGCTGAGTCGTGTGAGCAGCAGATTGGGAATCTCCCTCCAAGCAGCGGGGCGGCAGGTTGCTGAGGAGAGCAAGCAGTCCTTCGCGATCGCTATTTGCTGGCGATACAGAAATGGTTCTGGATTTGGTCCGACCAAGATCTGGGCTTCAAAGCCGTTCGTCGATCGGTTTGGCTGGACTCCAACTCAACATCCCCGGGATGAGGTTCGAGATGCCTTGCGAGATGCGTTCAACCACACTCAGTCCGAACCATTCGAGACCGTTGACCTTAAGGAAAAGCGAGTGATGATTCAGCCTGACCCGCTTGAAACTCCATTTGCACTTTTCACGGTACTGGTGCCCGAGAAGGTATCTCGCTCGGTCAAACTGTTGCGGCCGATGACAGCCTCTCGGGACTAGCGGACAGCGGTTTGGAATAGGTCCTGCGCCGAGACTTGTGAACTCAGGTAAAGCCCGGTACCGTTCACAGATGTGTTGTCGATAGGGAGGCAGCCTGGGTTGAATAAAGGGAGGCAGCCACTCATCGGCGTTCGAAGAGCGAACACACCGACCAGGCTAGGAGACCGTCTTGTTCACACGTTTTTCTGTACTCGTAGTTGCTCTCACAACCGTCGCTTTCGTAGCGACTGGAGTCGTACCCGCCGCGGCCGAGGAAGCGACTGAATCGTGCTTTGGCGGTCTTGCCACGAAGACGGATGAAGCGGGCCTCCTCAGCGGTTCCGACTGTACTGACGTAATTGTGGCTGGGACCGACACGACCTCGATCGAAGGTGGCGACGGCGACGACGTGATCATCGGTGGCCCGAACGTGGTTCTGGTCACCGGTGGCGATGGCTGGGACTACATCGTCGGGAAAAGCGAGGGCGCTGTCTTGATGGGTGGGTCGGGCGACGACATCATCGATGCGGGGGAGGTACCCGCCTCGAAGGATGTCGGTTCGGATGTAGAGGATCAGCTAGAACTCGTTGCAATGGCGCTTCCTCAAGGTGACGCGTCCAAGTTCGCGAATCTCGTCGAGGAGCAGATCGAAACGACCGATAAGGCAGCGATCTTGCAAGAACGAGATTCCGTAGACGTCGAACTCAGGCAACACGCGATCGACGACAGCACTCTCGTTCAGGGGGTATTGAACTCTGCTGACACCGTTGACCAGAACGACGAAGAACTGATGGCCGAAATCGAAGCTCTCCAGGAGGAGTCCGAGGCTTATGCGGCTACGACGAAGGCCTTCGCTGAGAGAACAGAGCAAGAGGCCACCGTCAAATCGAAAACGATGCAGGAGGCCGCCGCCAAATCTAGCCTGACGGACATATCCGACGTTATCCATGGCCTCGCGAATCACGACGATTTTCTGTACGGGGGACGCGGGGGCGACGATATTTACGGAGATACAGGAGATGACCTGCTTTACGGCGGAACTGACGACGACGAACTCTACGGTGAGGGCGACGACGACTACATGCTCGGGGGCATGGGAGCCGACAAGATCAATGGCGACACTGGCAACGACATCGCCCAAGGAGATACGACCGGCGACAAGATGTGGGATTCGGGTAACCCATTGATCGACGTGAAGGACGTTTTGAGTTTCGCCTCGGGGGGAACCAACGGCTTCGCCGACAGTATGTCTGGGTTCCCAAACTTTCCTTCGACGACTTCGCCTGAGCGCGGCGTGCATGTGGATCTGAGCGCCACCGGGAACGCAGACAACGGCTCGGTCTCAACCGGCGGAGGGACCGATGTGGCAGATACCGATCATGACAAAGGGACTGACTTCGCCGACTTCGAAAGCGTCGTGGGCACGCCGTTCGCCGACTACATCGTAGGTGACACCGGAGCGAACGTCTTGCAAGGCGGTGGCGGCGCCGACGTGATCCGAGGCGGTGGAGGTAGCGGCGCCGACGTCTTCTTCGGAGACACCGGTGGTGACAACCTTGTCGCCCCCAATTCCAGCAGTTGGCTCCTTGGTGGATCAGGAGAGGACTACTGCGGGGGCACCACCATTGTGGTGGAGTGCGAGTCCAAGCCGTCCAACTGGGTGGGGGTTCGAGACGCCGCGAGCATCAGTGTCGGAATGACCACTCAAAGCTGGGCCGGTCACGTAAAATCGCAGCTCTACATGGCCGGGTCATCTGCGAATTGGGTCACCAGGAACGGTGAGGACGAAGTCACCGTGGTCCAGGTTGACGACAGCAGCGGGCCGCCTAGCTACTACTTCCTCACAGAGGCTTCTTCGTCAAAGGGTCAATTCTCGGTTCAACCGCAGGATCAGACTCCCGGTTGCTCATACTCGGCAACCCTCGTGATTTGTTCGCCGAGTACGAACGTGACAACAATGGTGCTTGCGGGCTTCGGCTCGAATGATGAGATCTACGCAGCAAGTATGTACCACATGACCAGCACGTTCATCCTCGGCGGGGACGGTCATGACACTCTGACCGGCGGAACCATCTCCGAGGACTTCATGTCCGACGGTTCCGGAGATGACCATCTCTATGGCGGCGGTGCCGACGATGGACTGGTGAACACCGGTGGCCAGGACGAAGTCTGGGCGCAGGACGGTGACGATCTGGTTTTGTCCGACTCCGCCTGCGAAGGTGACGTGATGGGAGGCAGTTACGGAAGAGATAGCGCTACGTGGGTCAAGTTTCAGTCCGATGTCACCGCTGGAAGTACCAATGGCGTGTTTGCGGACTTGAACAGCGGCTGGATCGGCAACTACATCGGGGGAGTCCTCACTTGCGGTTCGAGTACTAAGAATTCAATGAACGGATTCGAGGACCTTGAAGGTTCCAGACATCGGGATTTCCTTCAGGGAGACGACGACGCGAACCAGTTAATTGGTCGCGGTACCGGCGATTTGTTGAAGTCGTATGACAGCAATGATCGGATCCTCGCCAACTCGGCCGACGATGACGACCTTTATTGTGGCGGAGCCACTGATGGGGATGTGGCGGTAATCGACGACCCCGCTAATGGCCACGACACGACCGACGGATATTGTGATGACGTTTATGAACGTGATCCGATATTTCCTGGCACGTGAGCGTTGACCCGATCCGCAGCTTTCGGCTGCCAATCGGGTTAGAGATGAAATGACTGTTTTCCCAAACGCCCGTGCCAGCTCATCGTCACCGATCCTGCTCGCGCTCGTCATGACGATTCTTTTTGTATCCACGGCGGAGGCCCGCACAGAGGTGGGCTACGACCCGACCTTTGGCACCAATGGCCTGGTCACGGCCGAGCTGGGCCCGGACAACCTGTCCCCAATCGTAAGTTCCAAGTCACTGCTCAGAGATCACCGGGGGCGCATCGTCGTTGGAGAGGCGAACGACAACGGCTGGCAGGTCAGACGCTACTTTTCCAACGGTAACCTCGACCCCTCCTTCGGGGACGGCGGCAAGGTGGTGATCGAGTCCTGGGGCGGCAACAATTGGTCGACGGGAGCGAACCTGGCCTCGGCGGCACTGCGACCGGACGGCCGGATCCTCTTGGTCGGCTTCGTGCGCCCCGGAAGTGGTCAGACCTCCTACATGGTTCTAAAACAATTGCTGCCCGACGGTTCCCCCGACACTTCTTTCGGTTGGATTGACGGCGGTTTGAACTTTGGAGCTGGCAATGGAGCGGTCAGCACCGCGCTACGCCCGGACGGACGCATCGTGATCGGCGGCTTCAGCGAGCTAACCTCAACTGGTTCCGGCTACAACGGTGTGGTGATCGGGCTGACCGCTGATGGCAACCGAGACCCATCGTTTAGGGGTGGGGAGAGCATCGTCATCCCGGGCGATGGGAGCAAGAGCTCCTATTTTCCCGATGTCGAAGTCCTACCGAACGGACAGATCCTCGCCGCGGGAACCAAGGCCAATCGTTTCCTGGTGATCAAGCTTCGAAAGGACGGCAACTACGTTCCGTCGTTCGGCAAGAACGGACGCGCGGTGTTTGGCAAGGATTGCCGGTGCTCGATCGCCCGGGCCATGGACCGCGACAGCAAGGGCCGCATCGTGGTCACCGGACAGGTCCGAGGTCCAAATGACGACAAGGCAGGCTACGGCCTCACGGTGCGCTTCAAAGCAAACGGCGACCTCGACCGATCCTTCGGCAACGATGGCTTAGTTCGGCTCTATGCCACGAGCCGGACCGGATCGAACACCACCAACCTCTACGACACCACGATCGACTCGAAGGGTGGCATCTGGGTGACCGGCAGTGCCGGTCCCGAGTTCAACGGAAACCGCAGGGCGGTCACGGCTCGTTACCTGCCAAGTGGCAAGTTGGACAAGCGGTTCTTCAAGAAGGGCAAGCTGATCACCCGCCTGGGCGAGTCGAGCGTCGCTTCCCAGGTTCTCGCCCTCGGCCGACAAATCTATCTGTCGGGTCGTTACAAGACCGGAGGCACGGACCGGCTTTTCTTGAGACGGTTTGTATCACGATGATGCTTAGGCAGACCTGATTTTCGTCAGCACCGACTCACGCAACGTTATGTCCCCGACCCCGGGCCACCAAGTTCGCCTGTCGCTACCTGTTGCGACTGCTCATCTTTGAGTGGCGACAAGAAGCACCGGTGATCAGTAGCCGCCGCGGTTAGACGTACAGTGGTTCGTGCCAATCTTCGAGAGTTCGTGAACTAATCAGCGATCCAAGATACGCAGACATCTTCGCAGGACAGAATTGCGAGTCGACGAACTTCTGGGACATGATGCGCACCCAGACATCTTGAGGGAGGAATCTCTGGGCGGCGGTCCAAAACTTGAAGTCGATCTCCATCTTGCCTGCTTCGCGATGCAGTGGCGGATTCGACCGAGGGAGCTCGTCACCCATCGTCCAGATGGTGCCCGTGAGCAGTGGCGTCGCAAGGATCCAGAGGATCATGGCAATGCCTTGGCCATTGAGCCATTGGGTGTATTCGGCTTCACCAAATCGGCCGCGCTGTCCGGCATCAAATGGTGCCCAAGTCACTTCCGAGATCCATTCTCGTCGCATCTCTTGCTCTCCACGGGAAGCCCAACGCATCAACTCGGCACCTTCGTGCTCTGTCACATTCCTCGCGAACCTCATAGCCGGGACCAAGAACCCCAGGGGTGAGTCCTGCCACCAGTCTCTTCCCCTGTTCAATCCACGGGAGATCTCCTTATCAAGAACACGGGCTGACCTAAGCGCATTCCCCAGGAGCAATTGCAGTTCCGTGTAGGACACGCGATCTTGGCGCGGGTCATACGGGTGAATTTCGCGGTCATTCTCGTGAAGAGCAACAAACTTGTTGAGCCGCCCTGCCTTGTCGCCTCCGGTCAGGAACCGTGAAGCAGTTTTTACGTACGAAGTAGATAGGACCAGAATGTGATTCGGGTTCCGCCGGATGTGTTCGTTTATAGCGCGCACGGTGAACCTTTTATACGGAGCGGCGGAACCCTGGAGAAAATGATTATTTGCAATCTCTCCGCTCAGCCTGATACGTTGGCGCCGATTCTGGGAGGCAAGGCAGATCAAACTAGGGAGAGATGATTTGGATGGGGACTTTGGTTCGTAATTTTCGCTACTGGCTTCTGGTCCCTGCTCTGGCGATATTCCTTATGGAACTTGAGTCGTCAAGGACTGGGCAAGCTGACGCGTCCGGAAATGTGCCATCGGTTGAGCAGTTTTTCGACGTGGAGGTGGATCCCCACCGAAGCGAAGGTTCAAACATTCCTCCGCTTCCAACTTCGCAGGAGCTGGACGAATCCAGGGCTTATCAGGAGACCGCTCAGATTCCAAATGGAACTCCCCCGCTTCCGCGGACATGGTTTCTCTTTCAGGCAGAACTTAGCGCCTGAACTCTCGATGTAGGTTGGCGGGTCTCCTCGAACTCAACGGGTGAAACCCAGCCGAGCCGTGAGTGGCGTCTCTTGCGGTTGTAGAAGGACTCGATGTATTCGAAGACCTCGGTCCGGAGCTCCTGCCTTTCGGGCCACTTTCGCCGGTAGATCAGCTCCTTCTTGAGCGTCGCGAAGAAGGTCTCGGCGACCGAGTTGTCGTAGGCGGTTCCGACCTTCCCCATCGATCTCGCGATGCCGTTGATCCGGGCGGTCTGGCCGAAGGCGAGCGAGACGTATTGGCTGCCCTGGTCGGAGTGGTGAATCAGGCCGGGGTCAGGTCTTCGTCTCCTAATCGCCATCTCGAGCGCGTCGGTCACGAGCTCTGAACGCATGTGGTCGGCCATCGACCAGCCGACGATCCGTCGCGAGTAGAGATCCTGAACCGCGGCGAGGTAGACCCAGCCCTGCCAGGTCCTCAGGTAGGTGATGTCGGCAACCCATTTGGTGTTCGGCTCCGTTGCTGTGAAGTCGCGGAGCAGGAGGTCGTCGGCGACCCGAACCCCGGGAACCCGGATCGTCGTCTTGCCACGCTTCTTCTTCACCAGTCCTGAGATGCCGGCGGCTTTCATCAGCCGCTCGACCCGCTTTCGGCCGACCCGAACCCCGTGGGCCATCCGGAGTTCGGCGTGGATCCTCGGGGCGCCGTAGACGCCCCGGTTCTCCTGGTGGATCTCCTTGATCTTTTCCAAGATCCAGGCGTCGGTCAGCTCACGCTGGCAGGGAGAGCGCCCCTCCCAGGCGTAGTAGCCGGAGCGGGAAACCCCGAGCAGCTCGCAGCTCACCTTCACCGGGGTCAGGGCCTTCTCCGCTTCAACAAGCCGGAATCTGGTCACGACTGGTCGGCTGCGAAGAAGGCCGCGGCTCGTTTGAGCAGGTCTCTCTCCTGCTTTAGCCTGACGACCTCTCTTCGGAGCCTTTTTAGCTCCTCACGCTCCTCGGTCTTCAGACCGTCGGCGCGGATCCCCTGGTCGCGCTCGTAGGTGCGGGTCCAGTTTGCGACCGACTGCGGTGAGCAGCCGAGCGATCTTGCGACGTCGCCGGCCGATCGGCCGGCACGCACCATCTGGACGGCCTCATCTTTGAACTCCTCCGGGTATGCGTTTCGTGTTCTTGGCATCTTCGGTACCTGTCTTTCGCGGCTTTTGTTTGAAAGCCTTTAGGTGTCCGAAATAGCGGGGGAGTTCCAGTCAGGACAATTGTCAACGCTCTTGATGTGCTCAACGCCGACGCGACACCTGCCGAGGGCACGCCGGGCGTTGAGAAGACGAGCTCGGAGAGCCACACGCACAGGACCTTGGTCGACATGTTGGTTCACGATCTCGCTATGAAGTTCGGGAAGGTGGTGTCCGGCGAAAACGTAGGAGCGTTACCTCGTCCTCCCAAGATAGGCAGGCATCGCCCAGACGTAGTTGCAACCAATGAGGCCCGAGGCACCGTTATCGGGGAAGCCAAAATAGGTCCTGATCTCACTTCTGACCATTCGAAGGAGCAGATCGAAGACTTTCTTCTCGTTGCCAGTAGATCCGATGGATTGGCGTTGCGCTTGGCGGTTCCAAAGGGATGGAGGGCCAACGCCGAGAGCGTTGCGAGCGAAGTCTCAGAGCACACCCACAAACTCACCGTGCTCGAAGTAGATATTCCTGGCGTCGCCGGTCCGTCCTGATCGGGCGAGTGTGTGCCGTCGTTACCTTGGCTTTGTGCGCGGTAATCACCTTCGCCAGGTGGAACCAATTCCCTCGGAAGCGAGTGCTTACTCGGAACCGATCTCGGTCTCCAACTTACATCTGTCCCGGACCGTCTAGATCCGCTCCCGTCTCCATGGCCGCTTGCGCCATTTTCATTCTACTTGCCGCAGGTCTCATTCAGCGCTTGTCTCAGGAAGTCGTGGCGCGGGCATGAATTCTTCTTGCTGGCAGATAGAGCCAGAACTTCCTGTTGACGATTTCGCCGGGATCCGCATCCTCATCATCGGATCCCTGGTGCCGACCTCTCAGACATAACCCCTTGTCGCTGCCTACTCTTCGGGTCCCTGACCTTCACATTCGAGCTATCGGACGGTAATCGGAATGCGTTTCGAAAGGGGGCTCATGGGATTGGCAGCTTGTTGACGGTGAGCCCCATGAAGATTTCGGCGTATTGAATGTGGCTGAAAAAGGCGCCGCAACCTGTACCTGCCCCTCCAGAATGAACTCCGAGAGCCATAGTTCCCCAGAAGTGTCCGGCTCCGCTATCCCCAGGATCGGAACAGGTATTCGTCGAGATAAAGTTGGCCGAGTTAGCTACGTAGCTTGGTGCGAAATTCACCGAGGTGACCGTACCGCAAGTAAGACCGGTCGTCACGCCAGCTTTACAGTCAGGGTCCCCTTGCATGGTCCCGGCGTAAGAGGCTACGTAGTAGACCGGCATTTGCTGATTGGTGAGGTTTCCATAGATCCGGGGAATGGTGTAAAAGCCGTTCTGGACGCTGTGCCGCTCCACGTCCAGAACACCGAGTTGCGTTTCGCCTCGAACCCATCCGTAGCGGTCCCCTGTCGTATACGGGTTGGAACCGTGGTATACGGGGTCACCGACACTACTGCCTGAGGGGTTCCCGCAGTGCGCTGCGGAGAGGAGTTGTGACGGGACGTCGGCGTCGGTTTTTGTAACTGCGAAGGCTGTGCTACACCCGTTGTAGTTGTTAACGGTTTCTAGTCCAGACCGAAGAACATAACCACATTGCGTGCGATTGATACAGGCCTCGGGCTCCATGATCGGTCCTTCCACTACACGCAAAGTATCGCGGGAATACTGAGGGAAACTTTCAGCAAAGTAGGACACGGTACCTTCGGTGGGATGGGGTGCAATCACGTCCACACGGTTGTTGACCTCGTCGACCCTCACGTCCATCCGATTTCGATCCACGCCCGGAAGGTCTAGCTTCCCGTCTCTGGCGAGATCTCTCTTGTCAACCACTTCATCCAGCAGGGAGCCAAGTTCAACGTTCGAGTACCGATGCGTGACTGGTCGGAGGAGTTCGGGTTTACTGAAGCCCTCCGCGAGGCGATCCACCTTTTCTTGTGCGTCCGCAGTGAACGCCGCGAAGATTCCGCGCGAAGGGTCGCCGTCGATTTTCCAGAAGCCAGCGTAGGTGTTGGGCCACAACTCTAGAGCTTTGATCTTCAACTGACTGATTTCCCGCTCAAGGTCCGTGGGGGCCTCTCCAAAGTAGTAAGGGAGGTGCTCCTCCTCTTGATACTCCCAGCCGCCTGAAGAAGTCTCCAGCTTCGGTATCGAAGACTGAGCAACAGGGGTTCCGAATGCGAGTATCAGCGCGAGAGTTGCGACGAATCCTACGAATCGTACCGCCATTGTGACCTCCGTGTTGAACGAGAAATTGCTTCAAACCTACCCCGCTCGGCTAGGCTATGTCAACCAATTCCAAAGGAGGGAGCTCTCGCGTCCAGTGAAGAACCGAGGCATTTCCTTTCGAGGCACCGTCGAGCACAAAGAATGTTGAGCATGATCTTGAAGCCTGAAATTAGGATTTTGACAAAGCTGATGCGGCTCACCTTAGGGGTCGGCTTAGTCGTCTGTAGTTGGGCAGCGTGGGCACCATCTTCGCTTGCTGCTCCCACTACGTCCCGCATCGCGGCGCTCGAAAACGGAATCGACAGTCCTATGATTGGGGCTGGTCCAAATGACTATGCCGTGGCGGCATGGGGGTCGGCACCGATCTACGGACCCGAGGCTCCGGGGTCCACGACGCAAGTGTTTACAAGTGTGCGTGCCGCGAACGACGACGCTTTTGGGGCGCCGAATCAAGTCACAGCGTCGGCGGCCGGACTACCCACGTTGGATGTCGGCGAGGCAGGTGAGACCGTGCTCGCCTGGGTTACGCCGGACCGAAAGATTGCGGTCAGGACCCGGAGCATTTCTAGATCCTGGTCCAAGGTCCAAAAACTGGTGCCGCCAGGTCGGAGCTTGACGGTCAGCGCCTTGGACATCGACGTGGCCAGAGACGGGACAGCGATCTTAGCTTGGAGTCAAAACTACGGACTGTCGACGGGTTCCACTTACGTCGCTGTGAAACCACCGCGCAGCAGCCGATTTCGTCTGCCCAAGACGGTGGCGGTTTCTCAGAGATCAGGTCTCTTCGTTTCCGTAGCAGCTCGGACGCGCGGACGAGGCCTAGTAGCTTGGGCCCAATCTTGCCGATCACAAACTACCGTGGCGCGCTCTCAGCCGACGCGATACCAGCACGTTCGGATCCGATCGCAGCACCAGAACAGCATTACCTATGGAAGAACCAGATCTGTTAGGAGCTCAAAATGCTCGCACGCTGGTCTTGACCTTGATCTCAACGATCGGGGACAGGGAGTCCTCATGATCAACGGTTATCTCCAGCATTATGTCGTTCGGCAAGCCCGTATGACCCACCGGTCGTTCGGAAAGGCAGTCAGAGTCTCTCCGCCTGGGTCCTTGATGAGTTTCGCGTCGGCGAACATCAGTAGAAAGGGAATGGTTACCGCGGTCGCATCGCAAGTGCAATCAGGAAGGCCCGCTGGAGCGACCTCCGCCTCGGCGCCGGTCTCCAAGCCTGTGATGCTTCGCGAGCGAAAAGAATCGACAAGGGTGATCTTCCTAGATCGGACGTTCGCTGGGAATTCTTCGGGGGCCGTCGGCTTTGCAACTGAGAATCTGGTTGCGTTCAGTATCGATATTTACTTGAAACGATCAGCCCAGCGGCCGTTTGAGTCAGAGTCCGTGTTCTCGAACCAGCTCGCTTCAACATCCTTGCCCGAAGCTTCAGGCGCAGTGACTCCTGACGGTCGTTATCTCTTGATCTGGTCGGTGCCGCCCGCCGCGGGCCATAACGGGACCCTCTTCGTAACAGAGCGAGACTGACGCCAGTCGCGGTGTCCTGAAAGTATCGCTCCGCGGTGAAGGTGTCCGCAATCTGAGCTAACTTGAGCTCTACGAAAAGGACCCAGCTTTCCGGGCCAGGATCGACCGTCAGATAGCGCAAGAGGACATCGAATGCTCCAACCCCAAAAGGAGTGACCGGACCACGCTGGAAGGCTGATAGCCAGCCTCACGAGAGTATTCCCACACCGGACAACACAAAAGGAGAGGCATGACGGACGAAAATAAGGACCATTCAGGGAAGTTCATGACTCGCGTACCTGTTTCGCTTCATGCTAAATGGTGGTTGCTTCGAAAAGCGAGGGAGCGCGGAAGGCAAGCCAGACAAATATCGCTGCTCTCCTCCGGAGACGCAGCCCGCTTCGTAATCGAAGTTCCTGATTGGAAATAGAACCGATCTATGGCATTTGGACTTGGGATCGCGGCGCGAAACCGCTCTAATCCCGACATCTCTTCCGTCTTGTTCAGTGAAAAAATGCGGAATCACATCATCGAGGCCGCGGAGACTCTTCCAGATACAGAACCGGAAGATCGAAGACTCATCCAACAACAAGATTCATTTTCATTTCTTTCGACTCGGGTCCGCACGATCATTTTGATATTCGTAGCCGCCTTAGATATGTGATTCAAGAGTCGTGGATAGTGCGAGCATCTTGGGAGGGAACGGTCGGGATAGGCGCCTGGTTTAGCGATGGCACGGTGGTCGATTCTCCTGAGCCTCGGGACCTGATCAACATGGCTTGGGCGAGAGCCGAGAAGCTAGTGGGTCATTTGGGCGGCTATGGGCCCGCGGACTTGACCGTCATCACCAATGTCGCAAGACGGCCTGACTCAGTGCCGAAAGGCCTTGAGATTGTCATGGAAGGTCGAGAACCGCCGCCGGTGAGCTTCTACGCGAAACTGCCAAAGGAGACCAGGATGACCAGAGTCATCAATATCGGAAATTTTGATGAGTCGATCGTCGATTCTCTGGATCGCGAGCTGAGACGGGCAGCGGGACAGATGCGTGACGAACCTCCTCAGGATGCGTCCTCGGTTTAGAAAAGCCAAATCTTGCCCAGGCCTGATGGCATGCACGCGCCACGACACCCAAAGATGGATCGGCGCCAACCTTGCGAAAAGCGGGAGTCCGAGTAGGCTCCCATGTACCATGGTTTCTCGAAGGATGCGATCAGAGATAGATCCCAATAGTCTGAAATTCAGCCTCCACAGATGAATACAACGAAAGCTCAAGCCACCCAAACCCAGCCAACTGGAATTGACGGTCGAGAAGAGATTCTCATCGTGATCACCGCAGACGGAGAGTCGCTTCCGCTGACACGTGTTGAGTATTGGACTGAAAACGAGACAACGTTTCTGCGAGGGCTAGAATTCGATCTGCTGGTCGAAGGCGACGATCTCTCGGATGCGGTTCAAAAATGCGGCATCAAGGTTTACGAGAGATTGGAAGAGATGCTCGCTCTTGCCGACCAAGGAAACGCAACGGCCGAGGAGCATGACGTGTTGGATCGGTTGGAGGAACGAGTGTTGCGTATCCATCTAGCCCAGCGGCGGGATTCGCAGCGATCTAATGCCGGAAAAAAGAAAAACCCAATCGAGAGTCGTTTTTCGCGTCTTCAGCGAGCCTAACTCTCCGTATAAACGAGCAGGGCCCCTATCTCGAACCTATTGTGATCAGGGTCGAAACCCAAGATTTCACCGAAAATGGTGAGGCGGGTATTTCGATCCAGACCGATGAGCCGATCCCGACCATGGTCAAGAAGGTCCTCGATTCGAATTCGAGTCGATATTGAAACGTCCTCTGGCATGGCATGCCGATACTCATCATTGCCGGGACCCACAAAATATTCACGTCGAATGTGAAAATCGGGTCGGCTCAACTCGATGTGGTCTCCATCTTCAGCGACAACCCAGGCATCACTCACCAGCACAAAATTTCCCTCCTCGCTCTCATCGACCCAGGCCAGATGTTCGAGCAGGCGCTTACGCGCCTCAGAGTCGGAGAGGTGAAAATCCCGGTTCTCAGTATGAGATGCGAGGGATTCGGCGATCTCTGACGACCCGACACCCTCCAAGCCATCCGGATAGCGCTCGTCAAGAAATTCCTTAATGAATTGAGCCGGACGGTTTTGCAAAGTGGGGACCAAGCTGCTGTCCAAGAGAAACGAATCGGGACGAGAACAAACCTTCCCTGCTCCCTCCAGATGCTGGACGAGGGGGAGGCATTTCGCCTCGATCCGCTGGTTCGCATCATTGAACAGCTCGCGAGTCTCGGCCCCCGCTTCAACACCGGCTCCGATTCCTTGGGTGCCAGCTGAGAGAGTTCCCTTCTTCCGACGAGTTACCTCTCGTTCCACCGGCTCGGATCTATTCACCTGTTCGATCATCCCCATGATCGGATCTTCTGCGATAAACAAAAAGATGCCGACCTTGGGATCGTCGTCCCATTCGGAGCTTCTGAACCCGAAGGACTCGCCGTCAGAGTCGCTGTCCAGCAGGACCATGACGATCACCACGATTGCGGCTATTCCCAGAACAATCAACGCTGCGGCCACCACGGTTGCAGCTCCTTGCCAGAACTCTCCGAAACCGGGCGTAAACGCAGGGACGATCACGCGCTTATCTTATCGCTGAATCGGCAGCTCGATTTCTCGTTTTGCGACTGGGCCTGAGGCCGGGTCCCAATCGGGGCCCTAACTCGAATCTCGCCGAAAATAGTATGACCGTCATTTACCTGCGAGTTCGCTGACGGACGAAAATAGTCGAACGCCCCGGCTCGCAGGGAGCGCAACGTTAACCGTGAACTCCGGGTCGAGATTGGAACATCCTCCGGCATGACATGCCGATACTCGTCGTCGCCGGGTCCCACGAAATATTCACGGCCTATCGGACTGGGTTCTCGACCGCGTCGCGGATCTCCACGGCGGCGGCGCTCAATCCGGTGATCACTTTCTCGGTGAAGTCGAGCGAGAGCGGGATTGGCTCATGATCGATCAACCGTGCTTCATCCGTGGGTGGCTCAAAGCCTTGAAGATCCTCTTTAGTCGGCCTGTAAGCGAGGGGAGCGTTCAGGTAGCTCCGGGTGTAGAGGCCTTGATTGTGAACCAGGGCGTTGCGTAACGCCTGGGCATGAAGCACCATTTGCCAGCTTTCTAACTCAGCCAACCTGATATCGGCAAAATCTCGGAAGCGGTCCCTGACTCGATCGAAGCGCCGATCCCAGTTACGAACGTCCTCCTCAACGAGGATCTGGAGGGAAGGGTGTTCTGAGAGGTCGAAGTTCAGGAAGTTGTGTTTGAGCTCCTGTACAAGAAAGTCATGGAAGATGGCCCAACCGAAAACGATCGCTGATTCGTAGATGGTTCGATTGAACTCTGCGAAACCACCTTCTTCTCCGAATCCAGCTTCCTCTCCGAAGATGTCGATGGTGTCTCCGTCTTCTCCGTCGCTGGGTCGGGAGTTGATCTCGTTCCATCTTCGATCGCGATCTGCCTCGATGAGCGGCGGGACTATGCCGATAAGTCCTCGTAACCTGGTGAGTTGAGCTTCGAGTCCTTCGAGGGGATCAGCAAAGTCGCGCACTTCTGGGCTCATGGCTCAGTTCTATCGAACTGAGGGATTCCCCGGTGGCGGCTGACTACTTAGTTGCGAGATATGCGAAAAGGACGAGCATGATGCAAGCGATCCGTTACCTTCATCGGATGACAGACTTTCGCTGGGAAAGCGAGATGACCTCGCCCGCGATCGCTGCGAATGGCTCTTGGTGGGGGTCGAAGCAGGATCCTGACTTCATCGCCGGGGAGATAGTGGGACCGGATGCGGTTGCCGACTTAGCCGCGATCAGGTTCGCTCGCGGGCCAGTTGAAACGCGCCTTCGAGAGGGAATCGGTCCGGTCACGAACGCTCTGGCACTTCAGGTCCTGATGTTTGCTCGGGACAATCCGGTGACTTCAGCAGAAGTGGCCGACCAGTTTCGTATCTCTCGGTCCGCAGCATCAAACGCGCTCAGCTTGGGGTTGGAAGTAGGTGCGATCCGCAAGCAGCCCAAACACCGGTATCTGACCCATCCGGGGTGGTCGTCGGTGGCGGCTCGGGTTGTGGCCGTCGAGCTCAAACTCTCGAACTGGCAAGGAGCCATTCGACAAGCGGCAGCATATTCGCGATGGGCAAACAGTTCTTGGGTGATCTTGAGCCGAGAGCCGAACGTTCAGGCTGTGGAAGCTGCTCGGTCTCTGGGGATCGGCCTCGCTTTACTTTCCAGCGAGGGGACGCTCCATCGCATCGTCCGGGCGGTCAATACTCGATCGCCGGGTGACGAGTTTGCTGCCGCATGGGCATCCGAGCAGATCTACGGTCGGGCTCTTTCGGCCGGTTCTTTCGAGTCCGCTCCGGTTCGCTCAGGCGACCGAACGCCAGGCTTCGAGATGGACGGGCTTAGAGTCGCCGGGTAGTTCGAACGGCAATGACTTGTTGTAAGCGATCGCGTCGTCGAGACGTTTCCGCACGCGGTTGGCGCGTTCGGCCAGCCTGGGAGCGGAGATTTCGTCGGTGAGGGCGGCGAGGCTGAACAGGGCATGCTTGTCGGCCTCCAGAAAATCCCATGGGTTCGGGGAATCCGGGCCAAGCTGAACACAGGACGGACAACCGCACGCCTGATATCCGGGCTGGGCTTTCAGCCGAACATGCTGTGGTTGCCGGACTCGGTTCAGGAGCTGCTTCTCAAAGTACCGTTTGATCCGCGGCGGCCCCGGCTGACCCTTCGCTCGACGGATCACCGCGTTCTGCCGGAACCAACTTGCGTTCGAGAGACCCGCCGAGAATCCCCATCCACCCCAAGCGATCGAGAGCCATCCGATCAGGCCTGATTCAAGGAGGAGGACCTTCCGGTTGTCGTTGGCCAGGGCGCTGACGATTGTGGCCAGGTCGTGAAGAGCTGATTCGTCGGTGTAACTGGCCATGGAGTTCCACGAAACGTCGATGGCCACGTTGAAGTCAGGCGGTAGGTCAGTCAGCTGATTCAGGAGAGTGCGGCGCATTTTCCTCTCGGTGACCCACCGCTCGCT
Source organism: Thermoleophilia bacterium (assembly GCA_016650125.1). GTDB lineage: Bacteria > Actinomycetota > Thermoleophilia > Solirubrobacterales > 70-9 > 67-14. The sequence goes on along the minus strand of JAENWT010000012.1, from coordinate 52,640 downwards.
GACCTTCAGGGTAATAAAAGGGGCCGAGCCGAGATTGAGAGTAGTCCAAGCTCGGCGGGCTACGTCAGCCAACACTTGGAAGTCGTCAGGCCAGTCGGTTCCCGTGATCGGCCTTGTGGGCAGCATGACCGCGTCGAGGGGGAGTCGGGATTGGGCTTCGACAGATTCCCGGATTGTCAGGTCCCACTCTTCCACTGTCTTCGGAACAGCCCGTTGCGTCCATGGGGCGGCGGCCTTGTGCGGGCCGAACTTTTCCTTGCCGTACCTGTCCGTGTCAGCGCCCGGGTGAGCCAAAATCGGACTCATCAGGGGTCCCGCAGCTTTGCCGAGAGCGTCAACGCCCTCGGCATGATTGTGTCCCCAGTCCAGGGCCAGCCCCGGGGGCCGGGCGCCAGAATCTTTCCGAGCTTGGCCCACCGTGACAAGCTCGCCGCCGTGATGCGCGCCCTGCGCGAGCAAGAGCACCGGTGAGATAGGGAGACTCATGCCTCGCCCCGAGCGCGCAACAGCGATTCGCATTCAGCCAGTGCCGCCTCGACGCTCGGCCGTTCAAAGGCATCCGCCGCTATCAGCGACCCGACGAAGGCCGCGACATCTTCGTCAAGGGCGACCGGGAGGTTGGACCATCGAGGCCAGCCGAGTTCGTCACCGCGTTCGATCATCTTGAGCCGCAAATCATCGGTGGACATCTCCGCGTCAGTCACGGGATCGAAGAAAGGGTGCGTTCCCGTCATCGCGTAGAAGAGCACCGCCCCGATGCCGAATACATCGGTCCTCTTCACGGCGCGCTCTTGCCGCAGCTGTTCCGGAGCCATGAAGGGGAGCGTGCCGAGCAGTTGTGGGTAGATCGTGATCGAGGTCTCATCCAAGTTCCGAACGAGGCCCAGATCGAGGACTACGGGAGTCGCCCAGTCCCCGTCGCGCAACGCGATGTTCTGAGGCTTCAAATCCCGGTGGATGCGACCGTGATCATGAATTGCCTTGATGCCCAGAAGGGCACCGTGGACGAAGTGAAATGCCTCGGTCGACGAGGGAGGTCCGTCTGCAACGAGCTTGTCTTGGACTGTGCCGCCCGGAACGAACTCGCCTTTGATCGCGTGGAGCACCTTCCCTCGGTGCTCGAACTCGAACGATCCCGAGAACTTCATCACGAACGGGCTGTCAATCGACCCGAGCGCGGCAATCTCCTTTTCAATCCGCGGATCGTTCTCGGCCTTCATGACCTTCACGACCAGATCCTCGCCGCCCTCCTGAAAACGCCAGACCAGCCCCTGACCGCCATCGTCCAGGTGCTCAAGGCCTTCCACGCCTCCCAGAGCGGCGGCCAACGACTCCGCCACTTCTTCCACTTTCATGACCTCATTCTAGACCCGACATTGAAAGGAAATGCTGTGACCGCTGTCAAGGTCCACGCCCGGGTGAGAACGATCAGGGAATTTAGGGATAAGAATCCGCGAAAATCGGAAAAAGAGGGGATAACGAAAACCGCCCCCTAATATTTCCCTCTATATAAGGGCGTCTGATCTGAAATCGCACCCTCCTGGCGCGGATCAGCGCCGTACTCAGGCGGCGGTCCGGCGAGCGCGTCGACGTGCTGCGGGCCGGCGAGATCACGATCAACCGGGCCGAGCGCACGGTCAAGGTCGGCAGCCGGCCGATCGAGCTTTCCAGCAAGGAGTTCGCCCTGCTCGGTGCATTGGCCGAGCAGCCGACCCGCGTCTACTCGAAGGAAGAACTGCTGCGGGACGTGTGGGGCTATCGCTCCCTCGGTCACACCCGCACACTGGAAGCGCACGCCAGTCGCTTGCGGCGCAAGCTCGACCCCGACGACGGCCGCTTCATCGTGAACTGCTGGGGAGTCGGCTATCGCCTGGTGTCACCGTGACCGAGCTGGTCAACCCACCCGGATCCGGTTGGCTGGCCCCGCTCTTCCTTTTGCTAATACTCGCCGCCCAGTCCTGGCGGTGGACCCATCGGCGGACCGCTCTCAACCGGGCGCTCCACGAGGTCCGGCGGCCGCTCCAGGCCCTGGCGCTGGCGACAGCCGAGCCGATGCGACCCGGACCGGCTCCGACTACCGGCTCGGTCTGGCAGGCGATCCGAGCGCTCGGTGACTTGGACCGGCAACTGAACGGACTCCCCGGCGGTAGCAATAGCCGGGAGCTGCTCGCCTGCCGCTTGATGGTCGACGCCTGCGTGCGTCGCTGGCAGTCTCGGGCCCGGCTCGGTGGCTCCGAAGTCAGCCTGCGGTGGGCCGGCCCCGACGCACTGGTCCGCGGTGACGGTACCGCGATCTCCGGGGCGGTCGAGAACCTGATCCTCAACGCGATCGAACATGGCGGATCGACGATTACTGTGAACGGCCTCGCGGTCGGGCGCTGGGTGAAGGTCGAGGTGATCGACAGCGGCAGGTCCCGGGGGCGGCAAAACAAAGGTGCCGCTCCCCAGCGCCTTCTGACTGGGGCTGCGAACCGCCGTCGTCACGGACACGGGCTCGATCTGGTCCGGCGGGTGGCCCAGGACCATAACGGGAGGCTGGACGTCGATCTGTCTGGCGACGGCTCGAAAGTGGTACTCACTCTGCCCGCTTCGTCATCGGCCCCCGCGCGGAGATCGCCCATCCGGGTGAACTGGTGAGCCGCCGCCGGCGGGCTCTGCTGCTCACCGTGCTTGCGCTGGCCGCGGCGGGCCTGGCCGTGACTCTGGTCAACGGATATTCGACTTCACTCGTCGACAGCTACGGCGCGATGCGGCCGGTCCTGGTGGTCACCTCGGCGATCGGCCAGGGCAAGGAAGTGTCGCCGGAGATGGCCTCGCAGAAGTTCGAGGTCCGCCGGATCCCGGTGCGGTTCGCCCCGGCGGGGGCGGTGAGCAGAGCCGATCAGGCGGTCGGGCTCGAGACGGCCGGCCCGCTGTATATCGGCAGCTATCTGACTTCGAACTTGTTGCGCCCGCCTGAATCGAAGCGCCAGGAACCGATTGCACCCGGGCGTGGCCGCCACGCGGTCGAGATCTCGGTTTCCGGGGCGGGAGCCCTGACCGGTACTTCGGGCCGGGTCGACGTGCTTGTGACTACCGAGGCGCGGGCAGGCTCTGGCGATGGCCGGACTTATGTCGCGGCCCGGCAGGTACCGCTGATCGCGATCGGCCGGACCGGGGCGAGCGATGCCGGAGTCGGATTGACCCAGGTCACCCTGGGGCTGAGCCGTCAACAGGCGATCGACCTGGTTGAAGCAGAGAGTTTTGCCCGCCGGGTGACGATCCTGCCCGGAACCTCACCTTGACTGAAGGACCCGAACCGGATCGGGAGCTCGTCGATCAGCTCGCTCTGGCGATTCATCGCACCCTGGTCGAACGGCGCCACTCAGCGCCGGTAACCGACGAGACGATCGATCAGGCGATTCGCGGGGCGGTTGACGAAATCGCCATGGTGCTCTCGGATGACAGCCGGGAACTTGTCATCGAGCGAATCACTCGGGAGGCAACCGGACTGGGGCCTCTGGAGGAGTTGCTCGAGGACACGGAGATCGAGGAGGTCATGGTCAACGGGTGCGAGCGGGTCTTTGTCGAGCGCCGTGGTCGGATCGAGGCGGTGCCGGTCCGATTCGCCGATGACGATCAGCTGCTCAACACGATCGAGCGGATCCTGGCGCCGCTTGGCCGGCGGGTCGACGAACTGAGCCCGATGGCAGACGCGAGGCTGCCGGATGGCTCGCGGGTGAATGTGGTGATCCCGCCACTCGCGGTCGATGGTCCGACCGTCTCGATCCGGCGCTTCTCGATCGAACGGCCCGGACCGCGGAAGATGATTGAGCTGGGCACCCTCACCGTGGAACAGGCCGAAATGCTGGAGATTGCGATCAGTGACCGGCGCAGCGTTTTGATCAGCGGCGGCACCGGCTCCGGCAAGACCACGCTGCTGAACGCCCTGTCGCAGTTCCTCGATCCGGCGGAGCGCATCATCACCATCGAAGACGCAGCCGAGCTCAATCTCGACCAGCCACATGTGGTCCGGCTCGAATCCCGGCCGCCGAGCATCGAAGGCCGGGGCGAGGTGACGATCCGTGATCTGCTGAAGAACGCCCTCAGGATGCGACCGGACCGCATCCTGATCGGCGAGGTCCGGGGGCCGGAGGCGCTCGATCTGCTGACCGCCCTCAACACCGGTCACGACGGGGCACTCTCGACCGTCCACGCGAGTTCGGCCGAGGACGCTTTGCGGCGCCTCGAGGTACTGACCCTGATGGCCGGCATCGGCCTGCCGCTCGAAGTCGTCGCCGCCCAGTTACGTCGCGGGATCGACCTGATCGTGCACCTCACGAGGTGCGCCGACGGCTCGCGAAAGGTCGAGACGATCCTCGAGGTCGATCCGTGAGCGGGATCGGACCGGTGCCACTGCTGCTCGGCGCTGTTGCCGGTTGTCTGGTCGCCCTTGCTCTGCGCGAGCTGGTCGTCGTCAGCCCGGCCCTGCCGGGGTGGATCCGGATGACGGTCGAACCACTGCGCCGGGTCAAGGGGGAGGGATATCTGCCGACGACGAAGGAGCGGGCGCGGCTGGCCCTGCTCGGTGGCCTCTTCGCAATCGGCGCCGGCTGGTACCTCGGCAGCCCCACCCTGGCACTGGTTCTCGCTGCCCTTGGGCCGCTGGTCGCGCTCTACATGGTCAAGCGCAGCCGTGGCAGATATCGCCGGGCGGTCGAGCGTGCGCTACCGGATGTAGCTCGCGCGATTGCGGACAGCCTTTCGGCAGGACATTCCCCCCGTGGGGCCTTGGCTACTGCGGCTACTTCGCTCGAAGGTCCGGCGGCGACCGAGTTTGCGAATCTGCGCCACGCCCTCGACCTCGGCCATTCGACCAGCGTTGCCGTTCAGGCCCTGGCCGAGCGGTTCGCGTCGCAACGGGTCGACGCTTTCGCCACCGCCCTGATCAGCCAGCGGACAGCCGGCGGCGATCTCGCTGCTCTGCTCCGGCGGTTCGCCGACGGAGCCGCGGAGCGCGATCGGGTGGCCGAAGACGCACGCTCGGCGACCGCTCAGGCGAGGTTCACCGGATACCTGGTGGTCGCGATGCCGGTCGGGGCGGCACTCTTCACCGAGTTGATCAGCCACGGGTTCATCGGCTCGCTCTTCGGTTCCCGGCCCGCATTGGTCCTGCTTTCGCTCTCGGCCGCGCTCCAGGCGGCGGGCTTTCTGGCAATCTCGAAGCTGGCCCAGGTCGGGGAGTCGTGACCGCGACCGCGCTCATCGTGAGCCTGCTGGCCGGCGGCCTTCTGATCGCGGCGGGCCGGGACCTTCTGCGTTCCATGGCGGGTCCTACGTCCGAGCATGAAACCTCGCGGGCCGGAACGATTCCTGCGGCGGCAAAGAACCTGGGACTTCCGGATCGCCTCCGGCGAGCCGGCCGGGAAACGGTCAACCTACGCTCAGTTCTCCTGGCGAAGGCCTTCGCAGCCGCGGCCGGCGTAATGACGGGCCTCACGATGGTCTCGCTGCTGCCGCCACGGCTGGGTCCGCCGGTCGTCATAGCCGCGGGCCTCGGCGGCTTCTTCGGCCCGGACCTCATGCTTGAGCGCGCGGCCCGGCAACGGCACCGCCGAATGGTCACCGCCCTGCCCGACGCGCTCGACCTGCTTTCGGTGTCGGTCGCGACCGGTCGCAGCCTCGGCGCCAGCCTGAGCGAGCTGTCGGTGTCTGGGCGCGGACCGCTGGCCGGCGAGCTGGCAAGAGCCGGCCAGGACATGGCCTGGGGCACGGGCCAGCGGCTGGCCCTGGACGGACTGAGGTACCGGATCGCCGGCAAGGAGATCGCTTCCCTCACCGCCAGCCTCGAACGCTCGAGGAAGCTCGGATCACCGCTCGCCGACCAGCTGCGCCGCCAGTCGGCGGGCCTGCGCCAGGACCAGCGTCGCGCGATCGAAGAGGAAGCCGCACGGGCGGCCCCGAAGATCCAGCTGGTGATCGCGCTGGTCCTGGTGCCGTCGGTCCTGATGCTGATAGTCGCGGGCCTCGTGGCCAACAGCGACGCGATCTTCAGCGCCGGCCTGGTCTAGCTGCTGGTCTCTGCGGCTTCTTCTGCCAGGCGCTTGGCGACGGCGCTGCCGAGCGTGATCATCTCGTCGAGGCCTTCGGCGCTGTCGCGGTGCTTGGGCACGTAGGTGACCAGGGTGCCGGCGACCAGTTCGAAAGCGAACTTCTTCGGCGGTGAGTCGGTCAGCCACACGATGAAAGAGGGGGAGAAGAGGCGGCGGACCCAGACCGGGTCCTGCTGCTTCTGGACGAAGATCTCGTAGCGATCACGCATCGCCTCGGACTCGAGGGTGACCCGCTCGTGGTCGCCGCGGAACTTGTCTTCGAGTCCTTCCCAGGACTTGAAACCGGACTGGTTCTGGACCAGCAGCTCCGGCAGGTGTGCAGCGGTGTCGGGGAGGTTGAACAGGACGAGTGTGAAGGGGTAGTCGGTCTCGGTCCGGTCGCCGTCCGAGTCGCGGCTCTCGATCGTGTAGGTGAAGAGGGCGAGTGATCCCTCGAGACCCGGTTCGAGGTTGCCGGTGAACATCACGTCGGTCTTCCGGCTGTCGCCCTTGCCCAGGAGCGGAGTCAAGGCACCCAGCTGGGTTTCGCTCCGGGTAAGCCCCCTCGACTCGGCGTAGGCAGCGTAGAAGGCCTGTTCGGCGTTGTGGTCCGCGACGCCAAAGGCGATCCCGACTCCGAGTACCAACACGATTGCGGCGGCCGCTGCCCCCGCGGCGGGAGCGGCCATGATCCCGAAGATCGCCCCCGCGGCCACGGTTAACCCCAGAATCAGGATCCAGACGAGGGGTTTCTTCATGAGGCGCTTGAACTCGGCACCGCGGACTTGGTTGGCGTGAGTTATCTCGGACATGCGGTGGAATCTACAACCGATTCCTGCACGCCGAATTGCGGTGGGTCATTTGCCCATACGGACGTATGTTCGTATACAGGGAGCCAAATACGCATGGTTGCTGGATGTGACGGCGCGCACTCAACCGGTAGCACATGACCCTGGCGCCAGGAAATATCGGCGCTGTGGGACATCGTGTTGCAAAGTGGGAGAAAGTGGGGTAAGTTTCAAATCGAGTTGAAGCCAAGGACCGGGGTGATGAGGTTCCTCCCACTTCATCACCTCGGTCCAACTCTTTTCTTCCGGCAATACATCAACTCGACTCAACTTGGAAAGGACAGGAGCGGTGGCGTTCAGAGGCCAGCACGAACACAGCCTCGATTCGAAGGACCGCCTCACCGTGCCGTCCAAGTTCCGCGAAGGGCTCGCTGAAGGTGTGGTTCTCTCAAAGGGACCGGATGCCTGCCTCTGGATGATGACCGACCAGGCCTTCCAGGAGATCGAGGACGACTACATCAAGACGCACAGCCCGTTCGGTGCGACAGCCCGCGACCTGCGCCGCGTCTTCAACTCGAGCGCCGAGGAAGGCGAGCTCGATTCCGCCGGCCGCGTTCGCATCCCGAAGAATCTGATCAAGGACGCCGGCCTCGAGGGCGAATGCGCCGTGATCGGCGCCGGGGACTACGTCGAGATCTGGAACGCAGAAGCCTGGAAGAAGGAAGACGAGCGACTCAAGGGTTCCTTCGCCGAAATTGCCGAAGGACTGTCAGGAGCACCGGAGTGAGCGCCGCCGAGCGCGCTCACCGGTCCTGGGAGCAGCACATGAGCCACTCGCCCGAGGATCACATCCCCGTCCTTGCCCAGGAACTGGTCGACCTGATCGGCCCGCAGCCCGGTGACACCGTGGTCGACTGCACCTTCGGCGCCGGCGGCCACGCCCGGCTGGTGGGGGAGATGATCGGCTCCGAAGGCACGTTGATCGCGATCGACCGTGATCCGGTCGCCCGGGCCCGGTTCCAGGAATTCGAATCGACCGCTTCATGCCATACCCGCTTCCTGCCCGTCGAGTTCAGCCAAGCGCTTAAAGACCTGCAAAATGAAGGTATTCGGGCGGCCGGGCTGTATATGGATCTTGGTATGTCTTCACTTCAGGTGGACGCCGCCGAACGCGGTTTCTCCTACTCCCACGAAGCCGCCCTCGACATGCGAATGGATCCGAGGCAGGAGTTGACCGCCGGCGAGATCCTCAACGAGTGGCCCGAAAGCCGGATCAAGCAGGTCCTCCAGATCTACGGCGAAGAGCGGTACGCCGGCCCCATCAGCCGTGAGATCGTCCGCCGCCGCCCGCTGAACACGACTTCCGACCTGGTCGACGCGATCAAGGCCGGCATGCCCACGGCCGCGCGCTTCGGCAGCGGTCATCCGGCACGCCGCAGTTTCCAGGCCCTGCGGGTCGCGGTCAACGGCGAGCTCGACGCGATCGACGCGGCGCTGCCGATCGCCTGGGACACCCTTGACGTCGGCGGCCGCATGGCCGCGATCTCCTTCCATTCGCTCGAGGACCGGCGGGTCAAGCAGTTCTTCGCCGGCCTCGCGGTTGGCTGCATCTGCCCGCCGGACCTGCCGATCTGCATCTGTGGCCACGAACCTGAAGCCAAGCTTCTGACCCGTCGCTCGATCACTGCCGAAGAATCCGAGCTCGAAGCCAACCCCCGTTCGCGCTCCGCGCGGCTGCGGGGTGCCCTCAAGCTTGCCGAGAGGCCGGCCGTCTGATGGCAGCGTCCGCCCGTCAGATGTCGGCTTCGGCCCTGCCCGCGGTCCTGCCGGCACCAGGCAGGCGGCGCCCCAGGAGCACGCCGGCACGCCGACCCTCACCCCAGAGGCGACAGCGCCATGGCGGCCGCCGGCTGGTCGGCCGCACGGCCCACGCCGTCACCCACCTTCCCGAGACCCGTCCGGTCGTCGGCATCTCGCGCTCGCGTGTCTGGATCGCGGTGATCGGAGTCCTCTTGACCGGTCTGGTCTCGATCAACGTCATGACCGTCAGCTACGGGGCGTCGTCGAGCAAGGTCGATGCCCAGATCCAGTCACTCGAGCGGCGGAACGCGATCCTCAAGTCGACCGAGACCGAAGTGCTTTCGATGCCGCGGGTCCACGACACGGCCGTGGCCGCCGGCATGGCCGTTCCGGATCCCCAGGAACTGCGCTACCTCCACTTCAAGCCCGGTGACATCGCGGCGGCAGCCCAGCGGCTGGCGGCAGAAGGCGGCTGATGCCGCGCCTGGAGAAACGCGTCGGACTGCTGTTCTTCTTTTGCCTTCTCATGCTCATGGGGATCATGGTCCGGGCTTTCTACCTCCAGGGGATACAGGGCTCGTCGTACGCATCTCAGGCGGTGGGCCAGCAGCAGGACATCATCGAAGTGCCCGGCCTGAGGGGCGCGATCCTCGATCGCAACGGCCGGCAGCTCGCCGGCTCGGAACCGGGCGCGAGCATCTACGCCACGCCGTACCAGATCAAGGATCCGAACGCCGAATCTGAAGCGGTGGCCAAGGCCCTGGACGCGAACCAGGACGACGTCTACGAGGCGATCACCCAGCCGGGCGGTTTCTCGTACGTCGCGAAGAAAGTTGACCTCGCTCACGCCGGCAGAGTCGAGAAGCTGGGCCTCGAAGGAATCGGCCAGCACCCGGACACGATCCGCACCCGGCCTCAGGGTGACCTCGCGTCGCAGGTGATCGGCGCTGTCAACGAAGAAGGCGACGGACTGAGCGGGCTCGAGGCAGCCGAGGACAGCACCCTCAAGGGGATCAACGGCAAGCGGCGCATCGTCAAGGACGCGCTCGGCGATCCGATCCGGCTCGACCACCTGGGCGACTCCAGCGACGGCAAGCCGGTCGAATTGACCCTCGACGCCTCGATCCAGGCCGAAGCCGAACGTGTCCTCGCCGAGGTCGGCGATACCTACTCGCCGGTCAACGCCTCGGCCGTTGTGATGGACACCCGCACTTCCCAGGTCCTGGCCATGGCCAACTGGCCGCCGGTCGACCTCGACCACCTCGAAGACGCCTCCAGCGATTCGCTGCTCAACATCGGCACTTCCTACACCTACGAACCGGGCTCGACCTTCAAGGCGATCACGATCGCGTCTGCCCTCGAGACCGGCACGGTCACTCCGGAAAGCAGCTTCACACTCGCGCCCTCGATCCAGGTCTACGACCGCACGATCGAGGAGTCGCATGCCCGCGGGACCGTGACCCTGAGCGTCGGCGACATCCTGGCCCAGTCTTCGAACGTCGGCGCGGTGACGATCGGCCTGGAGATGGGCGGCCGGAAACTCAGCAAGTGGATCGGCAAGTTCGGCTTCGGCGAGCCGACCGGAATCGAATACCCGGGCGAGGAGCAGGGAATCGTGCTGCCCTACAAGGACTGGTCCGGCTCGACCATCGGCAACGTGCCGATGGGTCAGGGCCTCGCGGTGACCCCGATCCAGATGGTGGCCGCCTACGGCGCGCTGGCCAACGGCGGTGTCCTGCGCCAGCCGAAACTGATCAAGTCGATCGGTGGCGTCAAGACGCCGATCGATCCCGGGCACCAGATCGTTTCACCGGAAGTGGCGACGGAAGTGCGGGACATGCTGAAAGGCGTACTGGCACCCGGCGGGACGGCATCCGAAGTGTCGGTTCCGGGCTACACGCTCGCGGGCAAGACAGGCACCGCCCAGATCGCCACCGACGGCGGCTATTCCGACAGCCGCTACGTCGCTTCTTTCATGGGTATCGCCCCGGCCGACAACCCGGCGATCGCCGTTTCGGTGGTGGTCAACGAACCCGAGGGCCCGCACACCGGTGGCGAGGTCGCCGCGCCCGCGTTCGGCGAACTCGCCTCCTTCACGTTGCCCTACCTCGGCGTGCCCACCGAGTAGGCATCTAACATCATGGCCATGCGGTTGGACCAAATCCTCCCGGGCCTCGAATCGTCCGAACTCAATGGTGATCCCGGCACGGAGATCACCTCTTTGGCTTTCGATAACCGGAAAGTGGCTCCTGGAGCGCTTTTCTTCTGCGTGCGCGGGCTCACCGCCGACGGTCACGACTTCGCCCCGTCCGCCGTCGAAGCCGGCGCCGCGGCGCTGGTCTGCGAAAGGCCGCTCGGCCTCGGAGTGACTGAGGTGATCGTGCCCGATTCCCGGGCCGCGATGGCACCGGTCGCGGCCACGTTCTACGACTTCCCGACTGCCGAGCTACGGGTCGCGGGAATCACCGGGACCAACGGCAAGACGACCACGGCCTTCCTGCTCCACGACATCCTCGAGTACGCCGGCATCCACTCGGGCCTGATGGGGACCGTCAAGCAGCTTGTCGGCGGGGAGGAGGAATCGGTCGAGCGCACCACGCCTGAAGCCCTGGACCTCCAGGCGGCCTTTCGCCGTATGGCCGATGCCGGTGACGAGGCCTGCGTGATCGAGGTCTCCTCCCACGCGATGGTCATGCACCGCGCCGACTCGATCGACTTCGACGTCGCCGTCTTCACCAACTTGACCCAGGACCACCTCGACTTCCACGAGGACATGGAGGACTATTTCGCGGCCAAGCGACTGCTCTTCGCCACCGAACCCGGAGCTGCCGTGGTCAACATCGATGATTCCTATGGCCAGCGACTGGCCTCCGAGTTCGAGACCATCACCTATTCGGCCGAAGGCACCGCCGCCGACTACACGGCTTCCGAAGTCGAATTCGACGCTTCCGGGGCGAAGTTCCTGGTCGAGTCCGAACACGGCGACCTGATCGTGAGCACCGGCCTGCCGGGCCGTTTCAACGTCGCCAACGCGCTGGCCGCGCTGGCCGCCGCGATCAACCTCGGGGTCGAGCCGGACGAAGCCGTCGCCGCACTGGCCGGGGCGAAGCGTGTGCCGGGACGCTTCGAGCCGATCGACGAGGGCCAGGACTTCGCCGTGCTGGTCGACTACGCACACACGCCGGATTCGGTGGAGAACGCGCTGCGCGCGGCCCGCGACCTGACCAGCGGCCGTTTGCTGGCAATCGTCGGCGCCGGTGGCGACCGCGACCGCGCCAAGCGGCCGCTCATGGGGCAGGCCGCGGCCGAGCTGGCTGATGTCGCGATCATCACCTCGGACAATCCGCGGTCCGAAGACCCGGCCGCGATCGTCGAAGACGTGCTCGACGGCATCACCGATCTCGAATCGGTCCGGGTCGAACTCGATCGCAGCGCCGCGATCGCGCTGGCCGTTTCCATGGCCGAAGCCGGCGACACGATCGTGATCGCGGGCAAGGGCCACGAGCAGGGCCAGGAATTCGAGAACGGGCGGAAGATCCCCTTTGACGACCGGGACGTTGCCCGGTCGTTTCTGCTCGAGCGGGCCGGTGGAGGCCGATGATCGAGCTTACGGCTGAACGGATGGCGGCGGCGATGGGCGCCGAAATCGTTTCGCGCGGACCGGGCGGATTCCCGGCTGAAGGGGCGATTGACTCGCGCCAGATCACAGGCGGGGAGCTGTTTTTCGGGCTGATCGGCGCCAACGACGATGGCGGCCGGTTCGCGGCCGGAGTCCTGGATGACGGTGCGTGGGGGGTGGTTGCGGGCCCCGGATGGAAAGACGATCTGGCCGGGGCCGATGGCTGGGTGTTCATCACCGAAGATCCCCTGCTTTCGCTCCAGCGGCTGGCCCGCGCCTGGCGCCGCGAACTCGCTTCGCAGGTGATCGGCATCACCGGTTCGGTCGGCAAGACCTCGGTCAAGGACATCTTGGCCGCGCTCCTGCCGGGCAGCGTTCACGCCTCGGCCGAAAACTTCAACACCGAGATCGGCCTGCCGCTGACCGTCCTTTCGGCGCCGGCCGGAACCGGGACCCTGGTGCTCGAGATGGCGATGCGCGGCCCGGGGCAGATCGCCGAACTTACCGAGATTGCGGAGCCGGACATCGGCGTGATCACCAACGTCGGCCCTGTTCACGTCGAACTGCTCGGCTCGATCGAGGCGGTGGCGGCGGCCAAGGCCGAACTGATCCGAGGCCTCGCGCCGGGCGGGCAGCTGGTCGTGCCGTCAGAAGCGGGCCACCTCGAGCCGCACCTGGGCGAGTTGCCAGGCGTCACGCGTTTCGGTCCGGGCGGGGACGTGGAGGCGGTCGAAGTTGAACCGATCGACGGAGGTTCCCGGGTCACGGTCTCGACAGGGGCCGGCACCGAAGTCTTCGAGTTCCCCTTCGCGGAGCCGCACAACATCACCAATGCCCTGGCCGCAATCGCCGCCGGCCTGGCCTCGGGGGCGGCGCTGAACGAGCTCTCGGTCCGGGCCGGGTCGATCACTTTCTCGAAGCTGCGCGGCGAGCACCTCATGCTTGAACCTGATGTGCTGGTCGTGAATGACTGTTACAACGCCAATCCGCTCTCGATGCGGGCCGCACTCAGTTACCTCGCCGGCCTCAACCGGCCGCGGAAGATCGCGGTGCTGGGCCTCATGGCTGAACTCGGGCCCGATCAGGACAAGTTCCACCGGGAGATCGGTGAATTCGCGCGCGCGGCGGGGATCGACCTCGTGATCGCGGTGGGCGAGGTCACTGCCGGATACGGACCGGACCGTTTCGTCGACACTCCGGAGGCTGCCGCCGGACTGCTCGGTGAAATCCTGCAGCCCGGTGATGCGGTGCTGGTCAAGGGATCACGTTCCGCCGGGCTGGAAGTCGTGGCCGAGCGGCTGATGGCCGAGCGCCAGGATCAGGGTACGGTTGCCTGATGGGAGAAATCGTCATTGGTGCCCTCGCCTCGATGCTGATCTGCCTGTTCCTCTCGCCCCGGTTCATCGTCTTCCTGCGGGGCCGGGAGTTCGGCCAGCACATCCGCGAAGAAGGTCCGGCCGGCCACCAGACCAAGGCCGGCACGCCGACCATGGGCGGCCTGATCATCTTCACCGCGATCATCGTGCCCTTCCTCGTGCTCTCCGACCAAGGCGTCGCGGCGATGACCGTCTTCTTCGTCGCCATCGGCTGCGCCGCTCTCGGGTTCGCCGACGACTACATCAAGATCGTCAAAAGGCGCTCGCTGGGGCTTTCGGCGCGTTACAAGCTGCTTGGGCAAGTGTTCCTCGCACTCGGACTCTGGTGGGTTGCCCGCCACGAGGTCGGCCTCGAACCGGTGGTCCTGTTCCGCATCGCGGACCTCAGCCTCGACATCGGCCCGGTCGCTTATTTCGTGCTCGTCTTCCTGGTGATCGCTGGTGCGACCAACGGCGTCAACCTGACCGACGGACTGGACGGCCTGGCCGCCGGGTCCTGCGCGATCGTCCTGCTGACCTATACGGCGATCTGCTTCATCACAGTGGGGCAGCACGACCTTGCCATCCTCGCGGTCTGCCTGGTTGGAGCCTGCGTCGGCTTCCTCTGGTTCAACGCATTCCCGGCCTCGATCTTCATGGGGGATACGGGATCACTGGGCCTCGGCGGAGCCATCGGTGCGCTCGCGGTGATGACCCAGACCGAGATCCTGCTGATCATCATCGGCGGCATCTTCGTGATCGAGGCGCTTTCGGTGCTGATCCAGGTCTTCAGTTTCAAGTCGTTCGGCAAGCGTGTCCTGCTGATGGCGCCACTCCATCACCACTTCGAAATGATGGCCTGGTCCGAGACCAAGATCATGCTGCGCTTCTGGATCATCGCGGCGGTCTGCAGCGGCATTGGTTTCTCAATTTACCAACAGTCGATAGGCGGATAGCTCGACCGGCGATTTTCCGCATTCCGGAGCAGGTTTCACGCTGTTTGAGTAGAAGGAGTGAGAGTGGAATTCGTCCACTCATCGAAGGTGCGCCCACCACTCCCTTCAGGACCGTTTCTGGTCGTTGGGCTCGCCCGATCCGGAATCGCCGCGGCACTCGCCCTCAAATCGCTTGAACAAGCCGTTTTCGGCGTGGACTCGGGTCACCCGGAGGGCCTCGGAGACCTCGATTCGGCCGGGGTCGGATACGAGGTCGGAACGGACGGCATCGGACACCTCGAAGGCGTGTCGGTCCTCGTCAAGAGCCCGGGGGTGCCGAACGAAGCCCCGGTCATCGTTGAAGCGCGCCGCCAGGGGCTGACGGTCATCGGTGAACTCGAGCTCGGCTGGCTGCTGGTCGAAGGCCGGTTCCTCGCGGTCACCGGCACCAACGGCAAGACCACCACGACCGAGATGGCCGCCCACATCTTCCGCTCCGCAGGTCTGCCCGTGGAAGCGGTCGGCAACGTCGGCAGCCCGCTCTCGGCCGTGCCGGCCGGGGCCGGTGAGCGCACGATCGTCTGTGAATGCTCAAGCTTCCAGCTCGAAGACACGCTTCAGTTCTCGCCCGAAGTCGCCGTCTTCCTCAACCTCGCGCCCGACCACCTCGACCGCCACGGCGACCTCGAGACCTACGCCGATGCCAAGCTCGCGATCTTCAGGAACCAGGTCGAGGGTGACGTCGCCGTGCTGAACGCGGGCGACTCGCGCCTTGCGGCGATCGATCCTCCCGGCGACGCCGCGGTGATCCGGTTCCACGCCGCCGAAGGCGAGGCCGGTTTCGAGCTGAGCCTGTCCGGCGACACGATCCGGGTGGACGGTGTAGACCTGCTGGACGTCTCCGAGCTCCAGGTGCTCGGCCGGCACAACGTCGCCAACGCGATGGCGGCCGCCGCGGGCGCGCTCAGCCTCGGCCTGCCGGCGGACCAGGTCGCCCAGGGCCTTCGCAGCTTCGGCGGCGTCGCCCACCGGCTCGAGCCGATCGCCGAGTTCAGTGGCGTCAGGTTCATCAACGACTCCAAAGCGACCAACGTCGAGGCGACCCGAACGGCGCTCGGATCCTTCGAAGGCGGCGTCCACCTGATCCTCGGCGGCAGCCTGAAAGGCGAGGACCTGAGTCTTCTCTCGCCGGCAGTCTCCACGCATTGTCGTGCGGTCTACCTGATCGGCGAAGCGGCACCCGAGCTGCGGACCGCGCTCGAGCCGGCGATCGCGACCGGGACCGCGGTTCATGACTGCGGTGACCTGGCGGCGGCGGTAGAGAAGGCTTCAAAGGACGCCTTGCTCGGTGAAACCGTGCTGCTCTCGCCGTCCTGTGCCAGCTTCGACCAGTTCGCCGACTACGAAGAGCGCGGCGAGCGTTTCCGGGAACTGGTGGGCCGGATCAATGCCTGACCGCCGCAAGAAGAAGACGGTACTTCGCCCGAAGCAGGACCGGCGCCCGCCGGCGAAGCGGCAGGGAGCGAAGAAGCAGAAGGCCCCGACTTCGGTCGAGTACAACCTGATGCTCACGGCGACCCTGATCCTTCTGGCCTTCGGCGCCGTGATGGTGTTCTCGGCCAGCTCGACCACCCGCATCCTTTCTGACGGCGGCCTTTCGGACAGCGCCTTCTACCTGAAGAAGACCCTGATCGTGGCGGTGATCGGCCTGGTGCTGATGCACTTCATCGCCCGGCGCAAGCTCTCGTTCGTCCACGACAATACGCCGCTCTTCTTAGGCGTCACGATCGCCGGGCTGGCCGCCGTGCTGCTGGTCGGCACCGCGGTCAACGGAACGAAGGGCTGGTTCATTGCCGGCCCGATCCAGATTCAGCCGGCCGAGTTCCTCAAGCTGGCCCTGGTCCTCTATGGCGCTTATTTCTTCGCGAATCGTCCCGACCGGCTGCGGTCGGTCAAGGAGATGAGGCCGTACCTGCTGTTCACCGGGGCCGCCTGCGCCCTGGTGATGATGCAGCCGGACATGGGCACGATGATGGTCGCCCTGTTCGCGGTCGGCATCACCCTCTTCTCCGCCGGGGCACGGCCGCGGGACCTCGGCCTGCTGCTCGGCGGGATCGCTTCAATCGGACTGATCATGGCCCTGGCCGCCCCGTACCGGCGCGACCGCCTGCTGACCTTTCTCCACCCCGACTCCGACGTAACCGGTTCCGGCTTCCAGATCATCCAGGCGAAGATCGCGATCGGGTCCGGCGGCTTCAGCGGGGTCGGCATCGGCAACGGCGTGCAGAAGGCCTTCTACCTGCCGGAAGCGCACACCGACATGATCTCGGCCGTAATCGGCGAGGAGTTCGGATTGATCGGTTTCGGGATGCTGATCCTGGTCTTCGGCCTCTTCGGCTACGCCGGGTTCCAGATCGCCCGCAAGGCCAAGGACGACTACGGCCGGATCCTCGCCGCCGGCCTGACCGGACTGATCCTGGTCCAGGCCTGCCTCAACCTCTACGCGGTCATGGGCATGGCGCCGCTCACCGGGATCCCGCTGCCGCTCGTTTCCTACGGCAACAACAGCCTGATCGTCACGCTGATGGCGGTCGGCCTGATCCTCAACGTCGCGCGCGGCGGTCACCTCGCCGAAGCGCGCGGAACGGTCCCGAATCGCGGCAACGGACAACTTGCGAAACTGCGGCTGGTTGAACCCCAGCGAGGCAGAACACCTACCCGAAGGACGGCCGGCAGTGCCCAGAGTCGTTATAGCGGCGGGCGGAACGGCGGGACACGTAGTTCCAGCCGTAGCCGTAGCCGACGAGCTTCGAGATAGAGGCGCAACGGTCACATTCCTCGGGGCCCGTGGTCGCGTCGAAGCCGAGCTCGTGCCCCAGGCCGGGTACGAGATCGACCTGCTCGACCTTTCCGGCATCGATCGCAAGAACCCCTTGAAGGCGGCTCGCGCGGCGGCGCAGGCGGCACTTGCGATGCCGAAAGCAAGGCGCCTGCTTAAAGGTAGGGGGGCAGATGTAGTCATGGGCGGCGGCGGGTTCGTCGCCGGACCGGCCGGGCTCGCGGCCCGGACCCGGAAGACCCCCCTTGTGCTGACCGAGGCCGACCGCCACCTGGGCCTGGCCAACCGGCTGCTCGCGCGGAAGGCCGACCGGGTCTGCCTGGCCTTCGCGATCGACGGCCTCGAGGGCGAGCGGTTCATGGTCACCGGCCGCCCGGTCAACCGGGCGGTGCTCACCGCCGACCGGGTCAAAGCGAGGCAGCGGTTCGGCATCGCCCCTGATTCGATGGCCCTGCTGGTCATGGGCGGCAGCCTCGGCGCGCGAACCATCAACTACGCCGCGATCGAGGCGTTCGCCGAGCGCGGCGGCCGGCGGTTCGAGGTGGTTCACGTGTCCGGCAAACGTGATTACGCAGAGCTGAAGGACCGTTTGGCGCGCGCCGGGCACGGCGAGGGCTACACGTTGATCGAGTACGAACCCGACCTCGGCGACAGTCTGGCGGCGACCGACCTGGTGCTGGGTCGCTCCGGCGGGTCGATCTTCGAGCTGACGGCCACCGGCCGGCCCGGGGTCCTGATCCCGTATCCGTTCGCGACCGGTGACCACCAGACCGCGAATGCGGCGTGGATGGCCGAGGCGGGTGCGGCGCGGGTTATCAGTGACGCGGACCTTTCGGCCGACCTGATCAGCGAAGTCGTTTCCGAGTTGCTAGACGACCGCGCCACCCTCGAGGCGATGAGCCGGGCGTCGCTCTCGCTGGCCCGGCCGGAAGCCGCAAAGTTGATCGCCGACGAAGTCCTCAAGGCCGCGGAGGTTTCGGCATGAGTGCCGACTGGACCGGGCGCCAGATCCATTTCATCGGCATCGGCGGAGCCGGTATGAGCGGCCTGGCACTGGTCTGCGCCCGGCTCGGGGCCACGGTCACCGGCAGCGACCGTTCCGAATCGAGCTACTTCAGCCGGGTCCGGGCCGCCGGCATCGACGCACGTGTCGGTCATGATCCTGATGGCTTGCCAACCGGCGCCGAAGTCGTGATCTCTACCGCGATCGCCGAAGACAATCCCGAGCTGGTCCTCGCCCGCGAGCGCGGCCTGCGGGTGCTCCACCGGGCCGACCTGCTGTCCGAACTCTGCGCGGCCAAGCGGACGATCGCGGTCGCGGGTACCCACGGCAAGACCACCACCACCGGCATGCTGATCTGGGCGATGAAGGCGCTCGGTCTGGATCCGGCCTTCTTCGTCGGCGGCGAGCTGCCGGCAGTCGGGACGGATGGCGACGCTGCCAACAGTGGCTGGGGCGAAGGGGAGTGGGCGGTGGTCGAAGCCGACGAGAGCGACGGCAGCTTCCTGGTCCTCGATCCCGAGGTCGCCGTTGTGACGAACATCGAGATGGATCACCACTCCCGCTGGAACGGCCTGGCCGAGCTGCGGTCGGCCTTCGCCGAGTTCGTGGCCAAGGCCGACGGGGTGGCGCTGCCGTCCGCCGAGACTGCCATGACCGAAGCTCTGAGCGGAAAGCGGGTGACCGGGTTCGACCTCGAGAGTCCCGGTCCGGAAACTATTGCCTTGGTCGTGCCCGGTGACCACAACGTGCTCGATGCGCGCGCCGCGATCGCCGCGCTGGACCTCGCCGGGATCGACTCCGATGCGGGCGCCAAGGCCCTGTCCGATTTTCCCGGAGTGAAACGCCGCCTGGAATTCAAGGGCACCAGCCGCGGGGCCAGGATTTACGACGACTACGCGCACCATCCGACCGAGGTAAAGGCATCGCTGACCGCGCTACGGCAGCTTGGCCCCGACCGCCTGATCGCCGTGTTCCAACCGCACCTCTATTCAAGGACCAAGGTTTTCTCCGAGGCTTTCGGCGCGGCGCTCGCCGTGGCCGACGAGATCTTCGTGCTCGACGTCTATCCGGCGCGGGAAGAACCGGTCGGCCCTTTTGAAGGGGTCAGCGGCCTCGACGTCCTGCGTGCGGCGGCCGACCGGGCCGGCGGCAGGACAGTCTGGTGGACGCCGGACCTCGATTCGGCCGAAGCGGCAGTTGGCGACCGGCTCGGAGAGGGCCGGATCCTCGTCACCCTCGGAGCCGGTGACGTCACCAAACTCTCCGACCGGCTGGTCGCAGCCGAGGTGCCGGGATGAGTGAGACACCGGAAGGGGTCATCAGTGACCATCCGCTCTCACGCCTGACGACGGTGCGAACCGGTGGCAACGCCGACTATTTCGTCCGGCCGGAATCGGCTGACGAGCTGGTCAGCATCCTGGCGTGGGCCCGGCAGGAGGAAATCGATGTCGGCATGGTCGGCTCGGGCTCCAATCTGCTGGTCTCGGACGAGGGATTCCGCGGGCTGGCGATCAAGCTGGCCGGTGAGCTGGCATCCACGGAACACGACGGACTCCGGCTGATCTGCGGCGGCGGCGCCCGGCTGCCCTCGGTGGCGGCCAAGACTCCCGGCTGGGGACTGGGCGGACTCGAGTTCGCGGTCAACATCCCCGGTACGGCGGGCGGTGCGGTGCGAATGAACGCCAATGCCTATGGCGGCCGTCTCGAAGAAGTGCTCGAGTGGGTCGAGATCTGCACCGCCGACGGGGTCGAGCGACGGCTGCCGGCCGACCTCGGATTTTCCTACCGCGAATCGAACCTGACTCCGGGTGAAGTCGTCTCGCGGGCTTCGTTTCTTCTGAAGGAGGAGGACCCGGAGAAGGTCAAGGCCCGGCTCGGCGAGATGCGCGAGTGGCGGAAGGAGGCCCAGCCTTCGGGCATCAAGACTTTCGGCTCGACCTTCAAGAACCCGGACGATCCACGGGCCGAGGGGCGCAGCGCCGGACAGCTGCTCGACGCGGCCGGTTGCCGGGGGCTGACCGCAGGCGGCGCACGTCTCGCCGAGAAGCACGCGAACTTCGTCGAGAACATGGGTGAAGCGACCACGGCCGACGTGATTGCGGTGATGGCCGCGGCCAAACGCCGGATCCGGGAGGAGTTCGGCATCGAGCTCGAGCCCGAGGTCCAGATCCTCGGCCGGATCGACTGGCCGGAAGACTGGGACGGCAGCGGTGGCCAGGCGTAAGTCACCGGTCCAGCACACCGCCGAGCTCGCCCGCGGGCGCGAACGGCGCCGCCGCAGGTTCACGATCCTGGCAATCCTTTTGCTCCTGGCCGGCGTCGGACTTTACGCCGGGTATCAGTACTGGTTCCGCGATTCGTCCCTCGTCGAGATCCGGGACCTCCAGGTAAAGGGGGTCACCACGGATACCGAGGAGGGCAAGCAGATCCAGAGCGCTGTGGAAGTTGCGGCAGGGGAGATGACGACGCTCCACCTCAAGCCGGAACTTCTGGACGAGGAGCTGGCTCGTTTCCCGCGGGTCCGCTCGGCAACCATCGAGGCAAGCTTTCCGCACAAGGCGACGGTGAACCTCGACCAGCGCAGCAACGGTTCGGTCTTACGGATCGGCACGGACGCGCTGTTGATCGCGACCGACGGCACAGTTCTCGGCACCGCGGGCCAGGGGACGGAAGACCTGCCGAAGATCGGGGCCGGCGACCCCCCGGCCGGAGACCAGCTCGAGGGGCGGATGATGGTCCAGGCCCTCGTGCTCGGAGCGGTGCCGACTGAGTTGAGGTCCTATGTCATCCAGAGCGACTTCGGCAAGGACGGGGTCGAGGTGACCCTCTCGAACGGGCTCGTTTTGCTGTTCGGCGACGCCTCGAAAGCCGACCAAAAGTGGCGCGCGGCGGCCTCCGTGATCGCCGACCCGGACCTTTACGACGCGAGTTATGTAGACCTTTCGGTTCCGCGGCGGCCGGCTGTCAGGGGTCCGGAGGCGCTCGAACCCGAGCCGGAAGCGGTTCCGGAGGTGCCTGAAACGGTCCCGCCCACCGGGTAGGCGTCGTCGTCCGGCAATCGGCATAGAGCCACGCTTTCCAGACGGGGCAGGTGCACCGCATTTGTACGTCATCCTTCACCCTCGATCAGAGCTTGACCCTTCGGAAACCCTCAGGTCAGGGTCGAGACTATGGCCTGCAGGATGGCCTGCGGGGCGTTGACAGACGTGCCAAAATGCCTTACGTTGAGCGCAATTTCCGATACTCGGGCCAGTTCGTCAACCCTTAACCGGGGATACAGGCTCAGCCGTCGGGAAGCTTCAACTCAAACTCACGCTTCACTTCAACTCATTCAGTCAACCAAGGCTTTAGCTCACCTCAACCGGATTCGGATCGGGAGATGGAAACCACTTACCTAGCGGTCATCAAAGTCGTCGGATGCGGCGGCGGCGGTACCAACGCAGTCAGTCGCATGGTCGACGCAGGAGTACGCGGCGTCGAGTTCATCGCGGTCAACACTGACGCCCAGGCCCTGCAGGCCTGCGACGCCGACATCAAAATTTCAATTGGACAGGAACTGACCCGCGGCCTCGGAGCCGGCGGCCGGCCGGAGATCGGCGCGGGCGCCGCGGCCGAGACCCGTGACGAGATCAAGGAGGCGCTCAAGGGCGCCGACATGGTCTTCGTGACGGCCGGCGAGGGCGGAGGAACCGGCACCGGTTCCGCACCGATCATCGCCGAGATCGCCAAGGAAGAGATCGGTGCGCTCACCGTGGGCGCCGTCACCAAGCCCTTCGAGTTCGAAGGCAAGAAGCGCATGCAGAACGCTATGGAAGGCATCGAGAAGCTGCGCAACCACGTCGACACGCTGATCATCGTTCCGAACGAGAAGCTGCTTCAGGCGGTCGAACGCCGGACCAGCGTCCTCGACGCGTTCAAGATGGCCGACGACATCCTGCGCCAGGGCGTCCAGGGCATCACCGACCTGATCACCATTCCCGGACTGATCAACCTCGACTTCGCCGACGTGCGCACGATCATGCGCGACGCCGGCTCGGCGCTCATGGGCGTCGGAGCCGGTCAGGGCGAGAACCGCGCGATCGACGCCGCCAAGGCCGCGATCACGTCACCGCTGATCGAGGAATCGATCAAGGGTGCCACCGGCATGCTGCTGAACATCACCGGTCCGGAGGAACTGGGGCTCTTCGAAGTCAACGAAGCGGCGCAGCTCATCCAGGAAGAGGCCGACCCCAACGCCAACATCATCTTCGGCTCGGTCGTTGACCAGTCGATGGTGGACGAGGTACGGGTAACAGTCATCGCCACCGGGTTCGAAGGATTCGAACTACTTGCCCGCTCACCGCAGAGGGTGCGCCGCCGCTACGAAAGCCGCAAGCGTGTTGCCGGAGACGATTCAGATCTCAGCAACCTCCGGGTAGGCGACAGCGACATAGAAGTACCGCCGTTCCTTCGCGACTGAGCACCACCCACTTACGTTCCGTGGAAAGGCCGAGTCTCGGGTGCCTCAAGTCGTCGAGATCCGGATAGTGAGCGATATATGGCCACTTTCCGGATCTCGGTAGTTCGTCCGCCTACTGCGGGGCGACCCAGTTCAGCGTGAATGAGCTGCTCGGTGTTCCGATGTCCGGCAGCGCTTCGTCTTGGTAAGTGGGATTCGCCAACCCTGCCGAATGAAGGCCTTGGTGATTCTCCCCTTGATTGTGTAACGGTCCTGAATCCTTCTGATCTTCGCCGGACCTTGCGGTCCCTTAAGCTGGTTCGGTGACGACTGCTCAAACCGAATGCCGTACATCCCTCTTTGACACACACGTTGAGGCCGGGGCGAAGATGGTTCCCTTTTCCGGATGGATGATGCCCGTTTCGTACGACGGAATCAAGGAAGAGCACATCGCCGTGCGCACTCACGCCGGCATCTTCGACACCTCGCACATGGGTGAGATCGAGGTCGAAGGCCCCGGTTCACTGGCCTATCTTCAGCGCCTGGTCACCAACGACGTCTCGAAGATCGATATTGGAGGGGCCCAGTATTCGTGCCTGCTGAACGAAGAAGCAGGCGTCATCGACGACCTTTTCGTCTACCGGCTGGCCAACGACCGTTACCTGATCATCACCAACGCCGGCAACCATGAGGTGGACCTCGAGCAGTTCGGCCGGCACGCTCCCGACTTCGACGTCTACGTGCGGGACGCGAGCAGCGGCTACGCGATGCTCGCCGTCCAGGGGCCGCACGCCCGCCAGATCGTCAGGGACCAGCTTCACATCGAACTGCCGCCACGCATGGGCGTGCTCGCCCAGCAGGTTGGCCGCAAGCCGGCTCTCGTCTGCGGCACCGGCTACACGGGCGAGGACGGGGTGGAGCTGCTGGTCGATCCCGAGATCGCTCCGGCAATTTGGATGGAGCTGGTCGACGCCGGCGTCGTCCCCTGCGGACTCGGCGCCCGCGACACCCTGCGCCTCGAAGTCTGCTTCCACCTTCATGGCAACGACCTTTCGACCGACATCGACCCGATCTCGGCCGGGCTCGGCTGGGCCTGCAAGGAGGCCACGGGCTTCATCGGCTGCGACAAGGTCGCGGTGCTGCGCGCCAACGGCACCGACGAGAAGCTGGCGCCGTTCGTGATCGAAGGCCCGGGGATCCCGCGCCAGGGAAATCCGGTGATGATCGGCGACGAGGTCGTCGGCGAGGTCTCGAGCGGAACCTTCTCACCGTCGCTGGACAGCGGCATCGGCATGGCTTACGTTCGGTCTGACCTCGCCGAACCCGGTACCGAAGTCGAAATAGACGTGCGCGGGAAGCGTCGTCCGGCCCGCGTAAGCTCCAAGCCCCTTTATCCCAAGGAGAAATGATCTTGTCCGAGCCGAATTACCCCGAAAACCTGCGTTACCACCCGGAGCACGACTGGGCCCGGATCGAGGGCGGTGAAGCCACCCTGGGGATCACCTGGTACGCCCAGGACTCCCTCGGCGAGGTCGTCTTCTACGACGGTCCCGAGGTCGGCGCTGAAATCACCAAGGACCAGCCCTACGCGGAGGTCGAGTCGGTCAAGGCCGTCTCCGACGTGATCGCACCGGTCTCCGGCGAAGTGATCGCGGTCAACGAGACCCTGGCCGACGCACCAGAAGCGATCAACGCCGACTCATATGAGACCGGCTGGCTGGTCAAGGTTCGCCTGACCGACCCGTCCGAAGCCGACCAGCTGATGGACGCCGCCGCCTACACCGCCTCGCTGGAGTAGTCGCTTGGCCGGCTACACACCAGCGACTTCCGACGACCAGGCGGCGATGCTGGCCGCGATCGGCATCGATTCGATCGATGAGCTCTTCGCCCAGATTCCGGATGCGATCAAGCTCGATCGCCCGCTCGACCTCGAAGATGGTCTGAGCGAGTCCGAGGTCTACAAGCGCCTTGCGTCTCTCGCCCAGTGGAACCAGGACGCGGAGGAGATCCCTTCGTTCCTCGGCGCCGGCATGTACGACCACTACGTCCCGGCGATCGTCGACGCGATCACCAGCCGGTCCGAGTTCCTCACCCCTTACACGCCGTACCAGCCCGAGGTCTCCCAGGGTGGCCTCCAGGTGATGTTCGAATTCCAGACCGCGATGTCGGAACTGACCGGCCTGCCAGTCTCGAACGCCGGCCTCTACGAGGGCCCGTCGGCCGCCGCTTCAGCGGCCTATCTCGCGATGAGCGCCACCGGCCGTACCGGTCTGGTCGCCTCTCGCGGCGTCCATCCACACAGCCGCGAGACGCTGGCGACTCACGCTGTCGGCTTCGGCGCCGAGCTGACCGAGGTGCCGCTGGTCGATGGACTGACCGAAGCGGCCGCGCTCGAAGCGGCGATCGACGACACCACTGCCGCCGTCTTCCTGCAGAACCCGAACTTCCTCGGCTCGGTCGAGGACATCGAGCGCCTCGGCGAGTTCGCGACTTCCAAAGGCGCGCTGCTGATCGTCGCGGTCGACCCGATGACCCTCGGCATCCTCAAGCCTCCGGGCGAGTGCGGCGCCGACATCGCCTACGGCGAAGGCCAGCCGCTGGGCAACCGCCTCGACTTCGGCGGGCCGTCCTTCGGCTTCTTCTGCGCCAAGCAGGAGCACATCCGCCGCATGCCCGGCCGGATTGCCGGCGAGACAACCGACGTCGACGGACGCCGCGGTTTCGTACTCACGCTGCAGACCCGCGAGCAGCACATCCGCCGCGAGAAGGCGACCAGCAACATCTGCACGGCACAGGCCCTGAACGCACTCGGCGCCCTGGTCCACCTTTCCTGGCTCGGCAAGCAGGGCTTCATCGAACTCGGCGAGCTGCTGGCCCGCCGCACAGCCTTCGCCCGGGACACGATCGGCGCCCTCGACGGTTTCGAACTGCTTCACGACGCACCGGTGGTCCGCGAGTTCGCGGTCCGCTCGGACCGGCCGGTGGCAGACGTGATCCACATGACCCCGGACCCCGCCCAGCCCGGCCCGCACATCCCGGTTTACCCGCTCGGCCGCGACTATCCCGAATACGAAGATTCGTTCCTCGTCGCGATCACCGAAAACCGGTCGGTCGAAGACATCAATGAGCTGGCGCATGTGCTCCAGCACGGCCAGGCTGGCTGGGGCGAGTTCATCCACGACCACGACGAGAACGGCAACGCCCTCGGCGAAAACGGCCTTGTCGGCGCGACACAGGGAGGCGAAGGATGAGCGACGCAGCCACCCTCACCGAGACCCCGCAGCAGGCCGACCGCGCCGTGACGATCTACGAGAAGTCGGTCCCCGGACGCCGCGCCGCGCAGTTGCCGCCATCAGGCGTCGAAGAGACACCGATCGAAGAGCTGATCCCGTCGCACCTGCTGCGCGAGACGCCGGCCGAGCTGCCCGAGGTCTCCGAGCCAGAGATCATCCGGCACTACAACCGGATCTCCCGCCGCAATTTCGACCTCGACACGGGTTTCTACCCGCTCGGCTCCTGCACCATGAAGTACAACCCGCGCCTGAACGAACGGGTCGCGGCGCTGCCTGGTCACGCCCGGCTCCACCCGGCGACCGATCCGGCTGACGCGCAGGGCGCGCTCGAGCTGATGTACCTGCTCCAGGAATCGCTGAGCGAGATCTGCGGCCTGCCGACCGTGAGCCTCCAGCCTTCGGCCGGCTCCCAGGGCGAGCTCGCCGGTCTCCTGCTGACCCGGGCCTACCACAAGGACAAGGGTCGGCATCCGACCAAGGTCCTGACCCCGGACACCGCGCACGGCACCAACCCGGCGTCGGTGTCGATGGCCGGTTACGAGGTCGTCAAGGTCGCGACCAACGAGACCGGCGGCGTCGACATGGACGACCTGCGCTCGAAGATCGACGACGACGTCGCCTGCCTGATGCTGACCAACCCGAACACGCTCGGGGTCTTCGACGAGAACATCGCCGAGATGGCTTCACTGGTCCACGAGGCAGGCGGCCTGCTCTATTACGACGGCGCCAACCTGAACGCGATCATGGGCCAGGCGCGGCCAGGCGACATGGGCTTCGACATCGTCCACGTCAACCTCCACAAGTCGTTCTCCCAGCCACACGGCGGTGGTGGACCGGGAGCCGGGCCGATCGCCGTCTCCGACCGGGTCGAGCCGTTCATTCCGAGACCGCAGGTGGTCAAGGCGGAGCGCGAGGGCTGGGACGAGTTCTTCGACCTGGACTACGACCGGCCGAAGTCGGTCGGCCGCATGCGTGGCTTCCAGGGCAACTTCGGCGTCTTCGTGCGCTCCTACGCGTACATCCTCAGCCTGGGCGGTGACGGGCTTTCCGAGGCTTCGCGCCTTGCGGTACTGAACGCCAATTATCTGAAGCACCGCCTGTCCGAAGGCCGCGCCGGCAAATACCTGCCGGTCGCTTTCGACCGCCACTGCATGCACGAGTTCGTCCTCTCCGGCGCGCCGATGAAGAAGGAACTCGGCATCAAGACCCTGGATCTCGCCAAGCGACTGCTCGACTTCGGCTTCCATCCGCCGACCGTCTACTTCCCGCTGCTGGTCGACGAGGCGCTCATGGTCGAGCCGGTCGAGACCGAAGCCAAGGAACATCTGGATGAGTTTGCCGATGCGATCGAGAAGATCCTCGAAGAGGCGGAGTCGGATCCCGGCATCGCCACCAACGCGCCTTACACGACGCCGGTGCGCCGGCTCGACGAGGTCGGCGCCACCCGCCGGCCCGTGATTCGCCAGCCCCGGTAAATTTCCGTGGCTTTGAAAAACGATCTATTGCCCGCCGCCGGGCAAGGAAGCGGTGCAGACAATGCCGGTTGAAACAGCCCCTCAGTACGGACTGACCCGGGAACAGCTCGATTTCCTCGAGGTGATCCGTCAGATGGTCGTCGAGAAGGTCACCCCGCGGGCCGCGGAGATCGACGCGACCGGTGAGTTTCCGCAGGACATCCGCGAGCTGTTCGCCGACCACGACATCTTCGGCCTGCCGTTCGAAGAGGAGTACGGCGGCACCGGCACCGGAGAGATCATGCTGGTCGCCGCGATCGAGGAGATCGCCAAGGGCTGCGCCTCGTCTTCCCTGATGCTGGCCGTCCAGGACCTCGCTTCGCTGCCGATCAAGCTCTTCGGAACAGACGAGCTGAAGGACCGGATGCTGCCGAAGATGGCGAGTGGCGAGTGGCTCGGTGCTTTCGCCCTCTCAGAGCCCGAGGCCGGCTCAGATCCCGGCGCCATGCGCACCCGGGCGGTCAAGACCGAAGGCGGCTGGATCCTCAACGGCGCCAAGAACTGGATCTCCAACTCCGGCGTCGCCGACATGTATTCGACTTTCGCGGTCACCGATCCGGACGTGAAGTACTCGCGCGGAATCACCGCCTTCGCGGTCGAGGCCGATTCCGAAGGTTTCAGCATCGACGCTCTCGAACACAAGATGGGCATGAAGGGCTCACCGACCGGCCAGCCCCTCTACGAAGACGTATTCGTGCCCGACGAGAACGTGATTGGCGAAGCAAACAAGGGCTTCATCGTCGCCATGCAGACGCTCGACCGGTCCCGGCTCGGCGTCGGTGCCCAGGCACTCGGCATCGCCCAGGGCGCCACTGATTACGCGGCCGACTACGCCAAGGAGCGCATCGCCTTCGGCAAGCCGATCAACCAGCTCCAGGGAATCCAGTTCAAGCTGGCCGACATGGAGACCAAGACGGCCGCGGCCCGGGAGCTGCTTTACCGGGCGGCCGCGATGGCCCAGTCCAGCCATCCGGCACTCGGCAAGTACTCGGCCATGGCCAAGCTCTTCGCCTCGGACGTCGCGATGGAGGTCACGGTCGAGGCGGTCCAGGTGCTCGGCGGCTACGGATACGTCAAGGAATACCCCGTCGAACGCATGATGCGCGACGCCAAGCTGACCCAGATCTACGAAGGCACGAACGAGATCCAGCGCGTGGTCATCGCGAGGTCCCTGGCATAAGGCGCCGGATTTCCCAACTGGGAAATCTCGGCGTTTGCTGCAGTGAAAGGCTTACCCGTGAGCGGTACGTGGTTTGGCTTGCAATATCCTCCGCCGAGATGCGGATCTTTTCGGGCATACAACCCACCGGCAGGAAGCACCTTGGTAACTACATCGGGGCTATTCGGCAGTACGTCGAGGGTCAGGACCGGGGCGATCCGGCTATTTTCTGCATCGTCGATCTGCACGCGATCACCGTCACTTACGACCCGAAGGAATTGCGTGACCGGCTGTACGACACGACCGCGATCCTCCTCGCGGCCGGCCTCGACCCCAATCGCTGCGTGCTGTTCCGGCAGTCGGACGTACACGAACACACCGAGCTTTCGTGGCTGCTGGGCAGCGTCACCGCCCACGGCGACCTCAACCGGATGACGCAGTTCAAAGAGAAGTCGGCCAAACAAAAAGAGCTCGTTTCGGCCGGCCTGTTCTTCTACCCGGTGCTGATGGCGGCCGACGTACTTGCGTACCGGGCCCAGGAGGTGCCGGTCGGAGATGACCAGGTCCAGCACGTCGAGCTGATGCGCGAGATCGCGCGGCGCTTCAACGAACGCTTCGGCAAGACGCTGGTCGTGCCCGAATATCGGATCCCCGAGGTCGGGGCGCGGGTCATGGACCTGCAGGAGCCCACCAACAAGATGTCGACCACCCTCGGCTCCGACTCCGGCCGGGTCTACGTGCTCGACGACGAGAAGGCGATCCGCAAGAAGTTCGGCAGTGCCGTCACCGATTCCGGACGGGAGGTCCGGCGCGGTGAAGGCAAGGAGGGAATCACCAACCTGATCGGCATCCATTCGGTGGCGACCGGCAAGACCGAGGCGGAGATCGAAGCTGAATTCGAAGGCGCGGGGTACGGTGACTTCAAGAAGGCCGTTGCCGAATCGGTGGTTGAATTTCTGGCACCGGTCCAGGCGGCTTACCCGGAGATCCGCGCCGACGAAGGCGCGATCGAGGCGATCCTCGAGCGCGGGGCGGAACAGGCCCGTGATCTCGCATCGAAGACGCTGAGCGACGTGCGCGCGGCGATGGGCGTCAGCGCACCCCGCAAATAGCGTAAATCGGCCGAATGCCGACCGGCCACCCCTTTACCCTGTTCTCGTGGCTTCCAGACTGGATTTGGACCTCGACCTCGACCTTGATGTCTTTGTCGGTCCCTTCGACTTGCTGCTCAGCATCGTCTTGCGTGAGGAAGTCAGCCTGCTCGAAGTCGAGCTCGGCGAGATCGTCGCCAGCTACGTGGCCAAGCTCGAAGAAGAAGGCGAGATGGAGCTCGAGGTCGCAACCGAGTTCCTGGTCCTGGTCGCCTCGTTGCTCGAGCTCAAGTCCCGGCTCATGCTGCCCGGGGCCGAAGAGGAGTTCTCCGAGATGGAGCCGGCCGAAGCGGTCGAGGAACTGGTCGCGCGCATGCTCGAATACCGGCGCTACCGCGATGCGGGCCGGGTCCTCGCCGACCACTTCGAGAGCCAGCGCGGCTACCTCTACCGCTCGGCGCCGCTGCCGCTGGAACTTCGCCGGGTGGCCGTCGAGACCGCCGAGGCGGTTTACGACCCGGATCAGCTGGCCGCGGCCATGGGTGATCTGCTCGAACCGCCGCCACGGCCCGACCTCTCCCACCTCCGGACCACCGTCTCGCTCCAGCGGCGGCTCTCGGTCCTGCGTTCTGTCCTCACGAACCGGTCCGGCTTCGATTTCGACGAGCAATTCGGCCAGGAGGACCGGCTCACCCAGGCGGTCACGATCCTGGCCCTGCTCGACCTCTACAACAGGGGCGAGGCCGACTGGGAGCAGCCGGAGATCTGCGGGCCGATCACCGTGCGCCGCAGCCTTGCCACAACAGAGCTGAGGCAGACCGCGTGAGCCTCGAGCAGCTGAGCACCGAGAAGACCGCCGAACTCGCCCGGACCATCGAAGCGCTGCTTTTCCTCTCGAACCATCCGGTCACCGAGATCGAACTCGCCGATGCCTGTCAGGTCGAGCTCGAAGAGATTCAGGCTGCCGTCCGGATCCTCGAGGCCGAGTTCGAGCCCGGGCGCCGGGGCCTTGTCCTGCGCCGCGTCGGCGAAGGGTTGATCCTGGCCACGGACCCGGTGACCGAAGTCGCCGCCCGCCGGCTGCTGGCGGCTCCGCGCACGCCACCGCTCACCCAGGCGCAGGCCGAGACCCTTTCGATCGTCGCTTACCTCCAGCCGGTGGCCCGGCCGGAGATCGCGCGCATCAGAGGCGTCTCTTCGGAATCAGCCGTGACCAGCCTCAGCGAGCGCGGACTGATCGAAGAATCGGGCCGGTCGCGTTTCGGCGCGACGATCTACCGGACATCGGCGCTTTTCGAGAAAGTTTTCGGCCTGGAAGGCGTTGACGCTTTGCCGGATCCGACCAAGTTCGACCCGACCCCGGAAGACGAGCGCGAGATCCGAGAGCGCCTGCTGGCGGCCGGCGAGCAGCGCGCCGACCAGTAACGGCCGACACCTGGCCGCGATTCGTGGTTGGCGTAGGTTTGGACGATGCGCCTCGCCAAGTACCTCGCCCATTCCGGAGTCGCCTCGCGCCGCAAGGCCGAGGTGATCATTGCCGCGGGCCGGGTCCGGGTCGAGGGCCAGCTGGTGACTGACCCCGCATTCGGGGTCGAGATCGGCCAGGACATCCGGGTCGACGGGCACGCGGTGGTGCCGGAGGGGCACGAGGTGTGGGTCGTCAACAAACCGGTCGACGTGATCTCGACCGCCGACGAGCCCGGCAAGCGCATCGCTGTGGTCGACCTGGTCGACAGTTCCGCCCGGCTCTATCCGGTCGGTCGGCTCGATGCCGATTCGACGGGGATCATCCTGTTGAGCAACGACGGTGAACTTGCCAACCGGTTGACCCATCCCCGCTACGGCGTGAAGAAGACCTACCGCGTACATACACGGCATCCGGTGTCCGACGCCGTGCTGCGGGACCTGGGCAAGGGCGTCCGGCTCGAGGATGGCCCGACCGCGCCGGCCCAGGTCAGGCGGAACGGGGACCGCTCCTTCGACATCACGATCCACGAGGGACGCAACCGCCAGATCCGGCGCATGGCCGAAGCGATTGGCAATGAAGTGACCGAACTCCAGCGCATTTCGATCGGCCATCTGAAGCTGGGCCGGCTGGGACTGGGCAAGTCCCGGCTGCTGGACGAACAAGAGGTGGCCCGGCTCTGGAAAGATGCAGAGCATGAGTGAGCCGACCAGAGTCGTGGCAGTGCGCGGGGCCGTCCAGGCGGGCGAGAACTCGTCCGAGGCGATCCTCAGCGCGACCGAGGAGCTGATGACCGAGGTGATCAGGGTGAACGGCCTCGGTCCCGAGTCGATGATCAGCGCGATCTTCACCACAACGGACGACCTCGACGCCGAGTTCCCGGCGGTCGCGGCCCGGCGGATGGGCCTCAACGAGGTCCCCCTGATGTGCGCTCGTGAGATTTCGGTCCCCGGCTCGATGACCCGGGTGATCCGCGTGATGCTCCACGCCAACATCCCGGCCGGTGATTCGCCCCAACACATCTACCTCGGAGAGACCCGCAACCTGCGGGCCGATCTGAACGCGGCCCAGTAGGCGATGGTCACATGAGCGTCAACTTCAACTCCCACCTAGCGTCGATCCCTGGCTACACGCCCGGCGTGCCCAAGGGCCACTCGGCCGAAGACGTGGCCGGATCGACCCTGGCCCAGCTCGCCTCGAACGAGTCGCCATATCCGCCGTTGCCGGAAGTCGTCCAGGCGATCAATGCGGCGTCGGATTCGATGAACCGTTACCCGGACCCGGACGCGACCCTGCTGCGCCGCCGCCTCGGGGAGCTCCACGGGGTCGAGCCCGAACGGATCGCCGTCGCCAACGGTTCCTGCGAGATCCTGCTCGCGGCTGCCGAGGCTCTGCTCAGGCCGGGAACGAACATCGTCTACGCCTGGCCGGCCTTCTCGATGTATCCGATGCTGGCCTCCATGAGGCAGGCCGACGAAATCCAGGTGCCACTCGCGCCGGGTGAGCTCCACGACCTCGACGCAATGCTCGCCGCGATCACGGACGAGACCCAGCTGGTCCTGCTCTGCAACCCGAATAACCCGACTGGCACTTACATCCCTTTCCCGGAGGTCGCGGCTTTCGTCGCCCGCGTGCCCAGCGACGTCACCGTTCTGATCGACGAGGCCTACATCGAGTTCCAGCTCCACGACCAGAGCGACTCGGCCGTCGCGTTGCTCTCCGAGTACGAGAACGTGGTCCTGCTGCGCAGTTTCAGCAAGTCGCACTCGCTGGCCGGGTTGCGGGTCGGTTATGCGATGGGTTCGCCGGCCTTCCGGGCCGCGGTCGACGCCGTGCGCCAACCATTCAGTGTCAACGCCCTGGCCCAGGCCGCGGCGGTCGAGGCCCTGAGGCACGGCGAGACGATCCAGGCCCAGATCCGTTCGGCGATCACCGAACGCACCCGGGTGGAAGAAGGCTTCGCCGCGATCGGGCTCGAGACCGCGGACACCCAGGCCAATTTCTCCTGGGTCTCGCTGGGTGAGAACGGGGTGGAGATCGAAGACCACGTCATCGCGGATCTCGCCGAGGCCGGAATCGTGGTGCGTGCAGGACGCCTTCTTGGCGGACCCGGCTGGTTGCGGATCTCCTACGGCACCCCGGAAGAAAACGACCGCCTGCTGGCCGCACTCGGCGATTCGATCCACCGTCATTCCTGACGCCGGGATGGCACCTCTGATACAAAGCCCTTGAGTGAAGTCACACGGTGACACCAGCAGCCGCACCCAGCGGCTTTCGACCAGCGCCAAGAGCGCTTCGTCCCGTGTCGTCTTTTATTCCTATTGGCGATTTACCTAGGCGTCCGGAAACGCGGTCTCGTATCCGCGTTCTCATAGAAGTTCAGCCGCCGGGCGCCGTCTCCCACGAGGGTCCCTGAGGACCTGCCGCACTGTGCCTTGCATGGGGTGGAAAGTAGAGTTTGAGGCAGTCAAGAAAGGCATGAAAACAAGATGATGATCGTGATGAAAGAAGGGGCGACGGAGGATCAGATCGCCCAGGTGGTTGAACGAGTCGAGAACATCGGCTGTTCCGCGCACGTCTCCAAGGGCGAGATACTCACCCTGATCGGCGCGATCGGTGACCGCGAGAAGGTCGCCGACCTGGGCCTCGAAGGCGCACCGGGGGTCGACCATCTGGTGCCGATCGCGAAGCCGTACAAACTGGCTTCGAGAGAATTCCGAAAAGGCCAGGATTCGGTGCTCGAGATCGGCGGGCGAAAAGTCGGGGGCACGAACTTCGCCCTGATGGCCGGTCCGTGCACGGTCGAGAACCGTGACCAGATGCTGGCCTCGGCCGACGCTGTCGCCGCAGCCGGAGCAACCATGCTGCGTGGCGGTGCCTACAAGCCCCGGACATCGCCCTACAGCTTCCAGGGACTCGGCCGGGAAGGCCTGCGCCTGCTCGCCGAATCGAAGGAGCGAACCGGCCTGCCGATCGTGACCGAGCTGCTCGACCTGCGCGACATCGACGACGTGCTCGAAGTCGCCGACGTGATCCAGATCGGTGCCAGGAACATGCAGAACTACTCGCTGCTGGCCGAAGTCGGCAAATCCGGTCGGCCGGTCCTGCTCAAACGCGGTCTTTCGGCCACGGTCGAAGAGCTGCTGATGGCGTCCGAGTACGTGCTCAAGGAAGGCAACGAGGACGTGATGCTGTGTGAACGCGGTATCCGTACCTACGAGACCGCCTACCGGTTCACCCTCGACCTGCTCGCCGTCCCGGCGCTCCAGGAACTCACGCACCTGCCCGTGATCGTCGACCCGAGCCATGCTCCGGGGCGTCGTGACTGGGTCGAGCCGATGTCCCTGGCCGCGGTCGCGGCTGGTGCCGACGGCATCATCATCGAGGTCCACAACGAGCCGGAGAAGGCGATCTGCGACGCCGCCCAGCAGGTGCCGACATCGGAGTTCGCGGCCCTGACCGCGAAGATCGAAGTGGTGGCCGAGGTCGTGGGTAAAACGGTCTCCCGGGTTTGAGCCAGCGCCTCGCCA
Source organism: Thermoleophilia bacterium (assembly GCA_016650125.1). Lineage (GTDB taxonomy): Bacteria > Actinomycetota > Thermoleophilia > Solirubrobacterales > 70-9 > 67-14. Next base: position 17,740 of record JAENWT010000012.1, on the reverse strand, counting down.
TTCTGGGCGTCGGCCTGATCGGTGGTTCGATCGGGCTGGCGGCGCGTGAGCGGGGACTGGCCGAGGTGACCGGGTTCGTCCGTAACCCGGACAAGAGGCAGGAGTGTCTGCGAATGGGGGCGGTCGACCGGATAGCCGGATCGATCGAGGAGGCGGTCGCCGACGCCGACATCGTCGTCTGCTGTGCCTCGGTCAGTTCTCTGACCGGCATGGCCCGTGCCGCTCTCGATGCCGCGGGGCCGGATTGTTTGGTGACCGACGTCGGTTCGACCAAGCAGGAGCTGGTCGAGGCTGTGGGCAGTGACCAGCGATTCATCGGCGGCCATCCCCTCGCCGGGGCAGAGACCGCCGGTGTCGCCAACGCGAGGGCCGACCTCTACGAAGGCGCCCGCTGGTACCTGACCCCGAATGAAAGCTCTTCCGGCGTGCTCTACGACCGGCTACAGCGCCTGGTCACCGACCTCGGCGCCCGGCCGATGGCGATCGAAGCCGCCGAACACGACCAGGCGATGGCCGTGGTCAGCCACTTGCCGCACGTCTTCGCCAACCAGCTCGCGACCCAGGGTCGGTCCGGCACCGAACGGCTGGGTGCGCTGGCCCCAAGCCTGCGTGACGCGACCAGGGTGGCCGGGTCGAACCCGGCGATCTGGGGCGAGATCTTCAGTACCAACCACGAAGCGGTGGTCATCGCGATCCGTGAGTCGATCGCCGGCCTCGAGGAGGCGGCCGACGTCATCGGGTCTGCCGACCCCGAACGGATCGCCGCCTGGCAGACCGGTGCCGCGGCGGAGCGGTCGGCGCTCTCCGGGGCCGAGACCGCCGGCGAAGCCACCCATCAGCTTCGGGTGCTCGTTCCGAACCAGCCGGGCGTCCTGGCGGAGCTGGCCCTCGCGCTCGGCCGCGCGGGCGTGAACATCACCGACATGTCGCTCGACCCGACACCCGACATGAGTTCCGGTGCGATCTCGATCTGGGTTGCCGGCCAGGCCGAATCGGACAAGGCGGTCGCCTGCATCTCCGACCTCGGTCACGCGGTGTCGCTGGAAGCGTCATGAGCCGCGGGTCGGGCACCGGGCCGCCGCCGGCCGAAGCTTTCGCCCCGAAAGGACCGCTGAAAGGTCGCATCCGGCTGCCGGCCGACAAGTCGATCTCCCACCGGGCGGCGATCATCGGTGCGATCGCCGACGGCCCGACCCGGGTCAGCAACTTCCTCGACTCCGATGACACCCGCTCGACGCTGAGCGCCGTCGCCAACCTCGGAGCGATGGTCAATCCGGAGCCGCTCGAGAACATGCCGCCTGATTTCGTGATCGAAGGCGTCGGGCCGGGCGGACCGCGCAGCCTCGGTCGCATCAACGTCGGTAACGCGGGAACGCTGATGCGACTGCTGCCGGGCTGGATCGCCGGTTACGAGGGTGGTCTCTGGCGGATGAACGGCGACGCTTCAATCCGCAAGCGCCCGGTCGATCGAATTGCTGATCCCCTGCGCCTGATGGGGGCCGAGATCGAGGTGACCGACGGTCGCTTTCCGCCGATCCGCATCGACGGCCGAAAGCTCCACGGGATCGAATATGAACTCCCGGTCGCGAGCGCGCAGGTCAAGTCTTGTCTGCTGCTTGCCGCTTTGCGAGCCGAAGGCCCGACCACGGTGATCGAACCCCTGCCGACCCGGGACCACACCGAGGTGATGCTCGAAGCCGCCGGTGCCCGCATCGAGCGCCGGCCGGGATCGGTGACGATCACCCCGGGCGCTGACTTGAAGCTCGACGAAGTCGAGATCCCCGCTGACCTGTCGTCGGCGGCCTTCTTCATCGTCGCGGCCCTGATCGTCCCGGGTTCGAGGGTCGAACTCGAGCGGATCGGGATCAACCCGAGCCGCACCGGCATCCTGACCGTGCTCGAGCGCATGGGCGCACAGATCGACGTCACCTCGCTCCCATCAGAGGGTGAGGCGATCGGTGACATCACGGTCTCTTCTTCGAAACTCACGGGCACCCGGGTGGACGGCGCGGAGGTGCCGCTCGCCATCGATGAGCTGCCGTTGATCGCCCTGGCCGCGTGTTTCGCGGAAGGCGAGACCGTGATCGCCGACGCGGAAGAGCTCAAGCGCAAGGAGTCGGACCGGATCGCCGTCGTGGTCGACGCCCTGAAGGGCCTCGGGGCGGAGATCGAAGCCACCGAGGACGGCATGAGGATCCAGGGGACGGGCAGCCTTTCCGGTGGCACGGTCGACTCCCATGGCGATCACCGCATCGCCATGCTCGGCGCGGTCGCCGGCATCGCCAGCACCGGCGGCGTCGGCGTGATCGACATGGACGCCGCTTCGGTGAGTTATCCAGGGTTCAGCGGCGACCTGGCAAAACTGTTCGCCGACAACTAGCGAATCAAGATTGGCAATGAAATTGTCCCCTGGGGGACCAATTTCATTGCCGATCCTGAAGATGCATACCCGGGACTTCAGTCAGGGATTGCGGCCAGGTTCTCGCCGACCCAGTCGTCGAGGACCTGCCAGCGCTCGTACAGCCACTCGGTGCGGGCTTCGTCGCCGGCCGGGATCTCGTCCCCGGAGTAGCGCCAGAACCTGATCCTGATCGTCTGGTGGACCAGCGCGCCGTTCCAGATGTCAGCGACGGTCCGCAGGCCTTCGAAGCCGGTGTGGGCGCAGAAGACGACGTCGGTCCCGGCCGCGGCTTCGTCGAGCAAGGCCAGCGGCCCGCCCATCCGGGGCGGCAGCAGGTGATTGAGCCGTGCTGCGTAAGGAGCGATCTCTGGCTGGCGCTCGGCGATGATCTCCTGCGCCCGGGCTATTTTGGCCGGAGTCGGCCGGGTGCCTTCCGGGTAGATCCCGAGGATCTCGCCCGGACTCATGTCGTGGGTCAGGTCCCGGACCGCCTTGATCTCGGTCTCCGGGTCGAGCGATCCGCGCTTGATGAAGACCGTCGGGATCCAGCGGCCGCCGATGTCGATCGCCGGCAGCGTCTGGATCTCCTTCTTGATCACGAACCGCACTCCGATGCCGTATTCGTGGCCGATCAGGACATCGGGCAAAAGGTTGTCGATGATGCTGGCGTGACGGATCATCAGGATGTAAGGGCCGGGCGAGACGTTCTCTTCGCCTTCGATCTCGAACTTGACACCGAAGAGGACCCGGACCGCACCGAGGTGGTTGCGGGCCCAGGCGATCCGCAGGATGTAGATCCACCGGCGCCGGCGGGCGGATCCGGCCCTGGTGCCGAACGGTCCACCGGTCAGCGCGTAGATGCCGATCAGTTTGAGCAGGGCCTTGATCTCGCCGAAGAGGAACCACCAGAGGGCGGGGATCAGGCGAACGGCGACCCAGGGTTTGCGGCGCTTCAGCCAGAGCGAGAGATCGGCGATGAAAGCCCCCAGCATCAGCACCGGGGAAAGGACGGTCATCAGGACGAAGGCCAGCACCTCGGCGGTGATCCCGATGATCCGCCGGAGCATGCGGGGGCCGAGCGGTCCCTGATCCGGGAAGAGGGGGCCGCGGCCTGGAGTCTGTACGCGCATCTGGCGATCGTAAATGGCCGGGGTGCCGTCGCGGATCCACGCCACGGCGTCCTGACCGACCGCGCCGCAGTTGAGACCGTAGGATGGGATGTCGATGAGTGAGTCAAAACCTTGGTAATCGCGATTGACGGGCCGGCCGGTGCCGGTAAATCGTCTGTGGCCCGGGGCGTCGCCGAAGCACTCGGGTTCACCTACCTCGATTCCGGGGCCATGTATCGCTGTGTGGCCTTCACCTGTCTTGATTGGGGTGCGGATCCGGAGCAGTCGGGCGAGGCGACCTCGACCGCGATGTCGATCGAGATCTCGTTCGAGGGCGAAGACGTCCTGATCGACGGGGTGGACGTTTCCGAAGAGATCCGCAGCCCCGAAGTGACCGAAGCCGCCTCGAAAGTGGCCGTCCATCCGGGTGTACGCGAGGCGATGGTCACCGAGCAGCGCCGCCTGATCGAATCCGGAAACTACGTCACCGAAGGCCGTGACATCGGCACCGTGGTCAGCCCCGAGTCTCCGCTGAAGATTTTCCTCACCGCTTCGCCTGAAGTGCGCGCCAGACGGCGGGCAGACCAGACCGGTGGCGACGAGCGCGACATCCTGGTCGCGCAGATGGAACGTGACAAGCGTGATTCCGACCGGGAGCACGGTGCCCTGAAGGCGGCTGAGGATTCGGTCGAGATTGATACTTCCGAACTAACCCTCGACGAGGTCGTTGCCCGGATCGCCGATCTCGCCCGCGAGAGGAATCTCGCCTGATGGCGCATGTGCCCACCGTCGCGATCGTCGGTTTCCCCAACGTTGGCAAGAGCACCCTGGTCAACCGCCTGGCCGGCGGACGCGAGGCGGTGGTCCACCCCGAGGCCGGCGTCACCCGTGACCGCAAGCGGGTGCGCTGCGAGTGGAACGGCATCGAGTTCGATCTGCTCGACACCGGTGGCATCGATTTCGAGGACGCATCCGAGATGGCGACCGACATCCAGCGCCAGGCGCGGCTCGGCATGGCCGAGGCCGACGCGATCGTGCTGGTGGTCGACGGCCAGACCGGCCCCCGCTCCGGCGACACCGACATGGCGCGGCAGCTGCGTTCCTCGCCGATCCCGGTTCTGGTCGCGGTGAACAAGTCCGATCGTCCTGACGACGAGTATCTCGCCACCGAATTCCATGGGCTGGGGCTGGGGGAGCCGATAGCGGTTTCCGCCACCCACGGCATCGGCACCGGTGACCTACTCGACAAGATCACCGCCGCCCTCGGTGACCGGCCGCCGCGGGCCGACGAGATCAAGAGCGTGAGGATCGCCGTGATCGGCCGGCCGAACGTCGGCAAGTCTTCTCTGGTCAACCGCATTCTCGGAGACGACCGCGTGATCGTCTCCGAAATCGCCGGCACCACCCGTGACGCGATCGACACCGACATCGAGGTCGACGGCCGCGAGATCACCCTGGTCGACACGGCCGGTCTGCGGCGCAAGTCCAAGGTCGCCGGCAGCGTCGATCATTACGCCCAGATGCGCTCCGAGCGGGCGATCGAGCGGGCCGACGTCGCGATGATCGTCTGCGATGCATCCGAGGGCGTTCGCTCCGAAGACCTGAAGATCGGCGAGACGGCGATGAAGGCCGGCTGCGCCACGATCATCGTCATGAACAAGTGGGACATCACCGAAGCCGACATCGACGACACCCGCGCCCGGGTGAACCGCAAGATGCGCCTGCGTCCCGATGTTGTGACCTGCTCCGCTCTTTCCGGCCGCAACGTCGCCGGACTGCTGTCGCGGGCGGTCGAACTCGCCGATCGCGCGGCCCAGCGCATCCCGACCCCGGCTTTCAACCGTTTCCTCGCCGACGTCGTGCGCACGACGCCGCCGCCTTCGAAGCGAGGCCGCCGCCTCAAGCTGCTCTATGGCACCCAGATCGAGGTCAGCCCGCCGCATTTCCGGGTTCAGATCAACGACAAACGCCTGATCGCGAGGGAGTGGGCCTTCCACCTCGAGAACCGGCTGCGCGACGACTACGGGCTCGACGGCGTGCCTTTGATCATCGATTACATCCCCCGCGAAAAGCGTGGCGACGACTAGAGGCCTGATGTGGGTTTCTCGCACCCACGGATGGCTCCCCATGCCGGCGCTGGATCACCACCCGGCCTCTCGCGGGTAGCACCGCTACCCGCTTCGAGCCCGTGCGGCGCCCAGCTTGGCCTGAGAAGCCCCCGTGGGCACGTCAACCCACATCAGGCCTCTAGGTGAATAGTCTGTCGCCTCCCCGTTTTTGACTCACAAACTTGAGAATTCGAACCCTGACCCCTTTCACATGACCTCCAAGGAGACCCGCTGAGATGACCCATTCGCTGAAGCTTGTCGAGGGCGAGCACCTTTTCACTTCCGAATCCGTCACCGAGGGCCACCCCGACAAGATCGCCGACCAGATTTCCGACGCGATCCTCGACGCCTGCCTCGCGCAGGACCCGAACTCGCGAGTCGCCTGCGAGACGCTGGTCAACACCGGCATGGCGGTCATCTCCGGCGAGCTCACGACCGACGCCCAGTTCGACGTCGTCGAGATCGTGCGCAAGACGATCTGTGACATCGGTTACGACAGGGGCGAGTACGGCTACGACGGCAACCACATCGCGGTTCTCGTCTCGATGGACAAGCAGTCCGCCGACATCGCCCAGGGCGTCGACGAAGGCATCGAGACCCGGGTCGGCGACTCGTCCGACGAGTTCGACACCGACGGTGCCGGCGACCAGGGAATGATGTTCGGCTATGCCACCAAGGAGACCGATGCCCTGATGCCGATGCCGATCCAGATCGCGCACCGGCTTTCCGAGCGACTTTCGCTGGTCCGCAAGAACGGCACCCTCGACTACCTGCGCCCCGACGGCAAGACCCAGGTCTCGGTCCGTTACGCCGACGGCGTGCCGATCAGCATCGACCAGGTCCTGATCTCCACCCAGCACGCGCCGGACATCGACAGCGCCACCCAGATCCGTCCCGACCTCTGGGAGAACGTGATCCTGCCGGTCCTCAGCGAGGAATACGGCGACCTGCTCGACGAAAACGCGCTTTACAAGAGCCTGCTGATCAATCCGACCGGCATCTTCGTCATCGGTGGTCCGGTCGGCGACGCCGGCCTCACCGGCCGCAAGATCATCGTCGACACCTACGGTGGCGCCGCCCGCCACGGCGGCGGTGCCTTCTCCGGCAAGGACCCGTCGAAGGTCGACCGTTCAGCCGCTTACGCCGCCCGCTACGCCGCGAAGAACGTAGTCGCCGCCGGCCTCGCTGACCGCTGCGAGATCCAGGTCGCCTACGCCATCGGCGTCGCTTCGCCCGTCTCGATCATGGCCGAGACCTTCGGCACCGGCAAGGGACTCTCCGACTACGAGATCTCACAGATCGTCATGGATCAGTTCGACCTCCGCCCCGGAGCCTTCCGCAAGTACCTCGACCTCCACCGTCCGATCTACAAGGACACGGCAGCGTATGGACACTTCGGCCGGAACAACGAGAACTTCACCTGGGAGCGCACCGACCGCGTCGACTCCCTGAAGGAAGCCGCAGGCAAGTAAGTCGGTCAATTCGGCGTACCGATTTGTTTCCGGATTTGACCCGGTCGTGGTTCGGGAGTAGCGTCGACAAACATGGTCCGCGCTGAGACTAGACTTCTCACGCTTGCGGTAGTGACTTTTTTGCTACTGGCCGGATCGGTTGCGCTCGGGGGACAATCGGCCCGCAGTGCTACGGCGAATCAAGCCGGCGGGGCGGATCGCGGGTCTTCGGGCGACGCGGTCAGTGGAGCCGGTTCCGGATCGGCCGAACGCAGGTTCCGGGTTGGCCAGAAAGCCAAAAAGAAGAAGCGCCGGGCGAAGCCGTGCCGTTCCACGAAGAAAGGACCGGTCTACCGGACGCCCGGCTATCGGGGAGCCTGCAAGGCGCCGAAGACCGGGCTGGCGCCGCCACTGCCGTCATTCACGCTGAGTACCGCAGGCCGCTTTCCAGATCTGATCGTTGACGCCGCAGGAACCGCTCATGTGGTCTGGACCGAGGATGGTGGCACCGGTCCGGATCGCCTCCGCTACTGCCGAATTCGTCGGGCGGCAACCACCTGTGACAACCCGTCCTCGACTCAGAGCGTCTTTCCGGTTCAGCCGGGTGGAGGCGGCAACGACCCCCAGTTCAACGACGATTCTTCCGGACCCGCAGTGGTCGCGATCGGCGACGATCTGGGCCTGATCACCCGTAGATATCCAAACGTCGTACCCACGCCGATCGGTGGATCGTCAAGCAGTTCAACCTATCTGTGGGTATCCGACAACGGCGGACAGACTCTGACCGGACCGGGACTCGTCGGTGACGCCGAGCCCTCCGGCGGAGCAACCGTGTTCGGACCGGTCGATTCCCCCCGAGTCGGCTTGATCTCGGATACCAAGACCGGCGGCACCTACTTCCAGTCGATTTCCTCCGGGTCCTACAGCGCCAATCCGGCCAATCTGGGCGCGGCCGGTCCAGACCGGGCCTACAGCGGCAGCCTGGCGACGGTTGACGAGCGACCGCTCACCGCGTTCGCCGATTTGAGCAATCAGATATTCATCAGGCAGTGGAACGGCTCTGGCAGCCCCAACAGCCCGGCCAACTGGACCGAGACCCAGACCACCGGCATCGAACCGCGGCTCGCCGCCGGACCGATCGGGTCGTTCCTGGTGGACCGCGCCGGGTTCGGCAAGCCGCTTCGGTTGAGCCGGCTCAACGGGACATCACGGGGACAGCCGGTCACGGTCAGTGACACTTCTGACAGCGGCTCGCGCGACCTGTTTGCCGATCCGGGCGGAGCCCTGCGCCTGGCCTGGGTCGATGGTTCATCGAATCCGAGTCGGCTGCTCGAACGAAACACGCGGAACGGAACGAAGCTCTCTTCACCCCGGATACTGGCCGAGTCGAGTTCCGCCATCAGTCAGGTCGAAATCGCGGCGGCAGCCGACGGCGGGGGATTTGCCACCTACGTTTCCGGCGGCGATGGTCAGGCTTACGGTGAGGTGGAGGTGACACCGTCCGGCGTGCAGGAGGCGACGAATGCGGTCGGGCTCGGCAGTCGGCCAGGCAGTGGTGCGGCACCCGGCACCGAAGTCAAGTGCCAGGAGATCGACTATGGAGCTGTTCAGATCCTGGCCACACAGGGCTGCCTGCTGAGTGCCGCCGGCCAGTCGGCGGCCAAGGTGTCGGAGGGCCCGCTCCGGCTCAACGGCCTGGAGATCATCCCCGATGCCGACGCGAAGATCCTGCTCGGCACCCGGGAGCGGACGATCGATACGACCGGCAAGGTCACGGTCCGGCTCCGGGCACCCGGGGGACCGATCGACCTGTTCCATGGTGAACTTCACGTTCGGCTGCCTTCAGGGGCCGAAGGAGTTCGGCTGTTCAGCTTCGACACGAAGAACTTCCCGGTTGACCTCGAAGGATTCCCGGTTCAGGGAGACATCGACGTGATCCTCAAGGAGAAGTCGGTCGAGATTCCGATCGCGCTCAGCCTGCCAAAGGTCTTCGGAGGATTGACCGGAAATCTGACCCTGCGCGCCAGCAACGCGGGAGGACTCGAGGTCTCGAGCATGCGTTTCCGGGTCGGCAACCTGGTCCTCGGTCCCGTTGTCCTGAGCGATCTCGACATCAACTGGGACGGCGGCGCGAACTGGACCGGTAGCGGCACCATCCTCATTGCGGGTGCGGTCATCTCGGCTGATCTCCAGTTCACGGATGGAGCCTTCAGCCGTGGGGCGGTCGAAATCACTCCGGTCCCGTTTCCGGGAGTACCGCTGTTTACAGACGTCTTCCTCAACAAGATCTCCGGCGAACTCGAACTGGATCCCTTCGCCATTGAGGCGGGCGGGGTCGTCGGAGCGCGACCAATCGCCCCGCCGGACACTTACACCTTCGGGATCGACTCCAAGCTGCGCATCTCGACTAAACCCGTGTTCGCCGTCGACGTGACCGGGGTGGGGAGCCTGGCGGGATTCCCGATTTCGAACTCGCACCTCCATGGCGACGCTGACGGCTACTTCTCCGTTCACTCCAAAAGCAGAATCGACCTCGAAGGGATCATTTCGGCGGGTACCGAGATCAACGGCTTCTTTGATGCCAACAACGGCCAGTTCGGCGCTTCGGCCGGCTTCTCGGGTTGCCTGGGCGAGCCCCCGTTCGGTATCTGTTCGGGATTCGAGGGTCTGGTTTCCAGTACCGGAATTGCCGCCTGCGCCGGCGGCTTCATCGGATTCGGCTACCGCTGGGGTGAAGATGCAGAGCTGCTCGGCCCACCCACTTGCGACACAGGTCCCTTCGAAGTGCGGGCGGTGACGGCGGCGCGGTCGGGCCGGGCCGCGGGGCAGGGCCTGGATCTGCCGGCCGGTCTGCCTAGCGCTGGCATAAGGGTCACGGGCGACGGTGGCCCGCCCGACGTCGTGGTGATTTCACCCTCCGGCACACGATTCACTCCGGTCCCGGTGAGCGCCGAAGCGGCAAAAACGGAGCCGGTGACGGTTGCGACCAGTGGAGACGAAACCCACATCGGACTGCTCAAGCCCGCGGGCGGAAGCTGGCAGGTCGAAGCCAACCCCGGTCCGACGATCACCGAGGTTGCCGTGAGCAAGGGTTTGAGTCCACCGAAGGTCTCGGGCAACATCAAGACGGTGAAGCGCCGGAAGGGTCGGTCCTCCAGGAGCCGGGTCCTCACTTACCGGGCGACCTCCCGCAAGGGTCTCGTCGTGCGGTACTTCGAACAGATCGGAACCGGTGGGCACCTGATCGGAACAAGCAAGAAGAAGAGCGGCAGGATCACCTTCAGCGCGGGCGACGGGCCGGCGGGCAAGCGCGCGATCGTCGCCGAGGTCGATCAGGACGGTTTGCCTCGCCTGAAAAAGACGATTGCCCATTACCGGGCTCCGGGCCCGATCAAACCCCCGCGGGTCCGCGGCCTCAAACTCCGACGGAAGGGCGGGAAGATCCAAGCTCGCTGGCAACGCTCAGAGGGCGCAGACACCTACACCGTCCGGGTCCGGCTCAGCGACGGCCGGAACCTGCTGAAGCTGGTCGAGTCGCCCCGAATTCGCCTCGGTGGAATCGGCAAGAAGGACAAGGTTCGCGTCACTGTGACCGGGCGCAGCGCGGCGGGGCGTACAGGACGGCCGGCTTCGGCCAGTTTTCCCCACAGGAAGCGACGCTAGACAGCGTCACACCGGAAAGCCACGGCGAGTAACAGAGAAGTGACCGGAATAAGGGCCATGTAGAGGCCCTCATTCGGGTCACTTCGTTATCTGCCCCTGAGGGTGATGCTTTTTTCGAGCGTGTTCGGCAGAGCGCCCTTGGGGGCGAACCGGACTCAGGGTCAAGAGACCCCCGACGTACGCGTCAGCACTGAGCCGGCCGTTCTGGCCGGGCACCGTCGCGCTCGACGATTGGGCCAGGACTCCTCCGGCGACCGAAACGGCGACGCAAATGATGAATGCCCGTGCTGCTTTCATAACGCTCAAGATTCTCTTCCCATTCGACTGGACTATGGGTGGAAACACCGTCAACGGACGGAGTTGTGGCGAACCGATCGGGAAAACTACGAAATAGTCGTAGTTTTTTGGATCGCGGCGGACCTAGACCGGGAAGCCGTTCTCCACGGTTTCGATGACCCAGTCGGCTCCTGCTTTTTCGAGGGTCTTGGCGGGGAAATGGCCGGTGGCTACTCCGACGACCCGGATTCCGATCGTGTGGCCGGCCTCTATGTCGCGGGGCGTGTCGCCGATTGCGATGAAATCTTCGAGGACGAGCTTGCCTCCCGAGGCCTCGATGCCGCGCTCGACGCCCTTGAGGGTGAGCTCGGAGCGGATGTTCGAATCGGAGCCGAAGCCGCCGAAATCGAAGAAGCGGTTGAGGTCGCCACGCTCCAGCTTGATGCGGGCGGCGGGCTCGATGTTGCCAGTGGTGATTCCGAGCAGATAGCCCTCGCTGGTGAGGCGCTCGAGCAGCGGCACGATGCCGGGCTCGATCGTGTACTTCTCGGACCTTTCGACCGCTTCCGGCAGGTACTTGAGATAGGGCTCGGTGACCGCCTGGACCTCGGCCTCGCTCGGGTCGTGGCCGAGGATCGACTTGAGTGAGGCCGAGGCCACCTCGGCATCGGGCATGCCGGATTCGGTCACCCTCTCAATGTCCACAGGGATGTCGTGCACCTCGACGAAGGCCTTGCTCCAGGCAGTCCCACCGGCGCCGCCGGTGGTCAGCAGGGTGCCGTCGACGTCGAAGAGGATGCCCCTGATCGGCGCGTCGAGCGGGGGGACCGCGCCGCCGGTCACGCGCGGCCCTGGGCCTGGCGGTAGCGCCGGATCAGGTTATTGGTCGAGCTGTCGTGCTGGAGATCGGGCGCGTCGTCGCTCTCGAGCTCGGGAATGATCTTCTGGGCGAGCGCCTTGCCGAGCTCGACGCCCCACTGGTCGAAGGAGTCGATGCCCCAGATCGCTCCCTGGGTGAAGACCGAATGTTCGTAAAAGGCGACCAGCGTGCCCAGCGAGTGGGGGGTGAGCTGGTCGACCATGATCGCGCTGCTCGGACGGTTGCCGCTGAAGGTCTTTGCCGGGATCAGGGACGCGTCGACGCCTTCGGCCTCGAGTTGCTCCTTCGTCTTGCCGAAGGCGAGGGCCTCGGTCTGGGCGAACACGTTCGAGATCAGCAGGTCCTGGTGGTTGCCGAGCGGGTTGATCGAGTGGTTGAAGCCGATGAAATCGCACGGGATCAGCTGCGTTCCCTGATGGATCAGCTGGTAGAAGGAATGCTGGCCGTTGGTGCCCGGCTCGCCCCAGAAGACGGCCCCGGTCGAGAAGTCGACGGACTCGCCTTCGAGGGTCACGCTCTTGCCGTTCGACTCCATCGTCAGCTGCTGCAGGTACGCCGGGAACCGGTGGAGGTACTCGCTGTACGGCAGCACCGCCTGGGTCTGGGTGTCGAAGAAGTCGCGGTACCAGAGCGCGAGCAGGCCGTGGATGGCCGGCAGGTTGCTTTCGAGCGCCGTCACGAGGAAGTGCTCGTCCATCTCGTGGAAGCCGGCGAGCATCTCGGAAAAGCGGTCGGGCCCGATCGCCAGCATGGTCGAGAGACCGATCGCCGAATCCATCGAATAACGGCCGCCGACCCATTCCCAGAAGCCGAACATGTTGTCGGTGTCGATGCCGAATTCGGAGACGCCCTCGGCGTTGGTCGAGACCGCGGCGAAATGCTTGGCCACCGCCGACTCGTCGCCGTCGAACGCGTTCAGCGACCACTCGCGTGCGGTCTTGGCGTTGGTCATCGTTTCCAGGGTGACGAAGGTCTTCGAGGAGACGATGAACAGCGTCTCCGCCGGATCGAGGTCACGGGTGGCCTCGACGAAGTCGGTGCCGTCGACGTTCGAGACGAAACGGAAGTTCATGTCGCGGCGGGAGAAGCTCTTAAGGGCCTCATACGCCATGACGGGCCCGAGATCGGAGCCGCCGATGCCGATGTTGATCACGTTCTTGATCGGCTTGCCGGTGTGGCCGAGCCAGCGGCCGGATCGGATCTCCTCGCAGAAGGCGGCCATCCGGTCGAGCACCTCGTGGACTTCCCGCACCACATCGACGCCGTCGACCACCAGCGAGCGGCTGCGCGGCATGCGCAGGGCCACGTGGAGGACCGCCCGGTCCTCGGAGCGGTTGATGTGTTCGCCGCGGAACATGGCGTCGCGGCGGGCCGGCATGCCGGTCTCCTCGGCGAGGTTGATCAGGTTCGGCAGGGTCTGGTCGGTGATACGGTGCTTCGAATAGTCGAAGTAGATGCCGGCCGCCTCGGCGGTCAGCGACTTGCCGCGGCCGGGGTCGTCGGCGAAAAGGCCTCGCAGGTGGAGGCCTTTTACTTCGGCGTGGTGAGCCTCGAGAGCCCGCCAGGCCGGGGTCTCCCGAAGCGCGGACATCGCTTCAGCCCTGCCCGGCGATCTGGTCTTTGGCCGCTTCGACGATGGCGTCGGGCGTGAAGCCGAAGAACTTGGCCAGATCCTTGAAGGGGCCGGAGGCACCGAAGGTGGTCATGCCGATCATCGTGCCGGTCTCGCCGATGTAGCGCTCCCAGCCGAGGGTCGAGGCCTGCTCGATCGCAACGCGGTTCGTGACGGCAGAGGGGAGGACCGATTCGTGATATTCGTCGGTCTGCTGGTCGAAGAGGTGCCAGGAAGGAAGGCTGACCACACGGGACTTGATGCCTTCAACGGTCAGCATCTCGTGCGCCTCGATCGCGAGGTGGACCTCGCTGCCGGTGGCGATGAGGATGACCTCTGGCTCACCGTCGCTGTCGGCCATGACGTAACCGCCCTTGGCCAGGCCCGAGGCTGCCGCGTACTTGTCTCGGTCCAGAACCGGAACGTTCTGGCGGGTGAGCACGAGCGCGGTCGGCCCCTTCTTCTTCGCCATGATCACACGCCACGCTTCGGCCACCTCGTTGGCGTCGGCCGGACGGATCGTGTCGAGCTGCGGGATCGCCCTGAGCGACGCAAGCTGTTCGATCGGCTGATGGGTCGGACCGTCTTCGCCGAGGCCGAAGGAATCGTGGGTGAACCAGTGGACGACCGGCTGCTCCATCAGGGCCGAAAGGCGGATCGCCGGCCGGGCGTAGTCGGAAAAGATGAGGTAGGTCGACCAGATGGGACGCAGTTTGCTGAGGGCGAGGCCGTTCGACATCGCCGCCGATTCGTGCTCGCGCACGCCGAGGTGGATTCCGTGTCCGCTGCGGTTGCCGGGTTCGAATACGCCGGATACGTCCGGGGTCAGGCCGGACGAGGCCGAACCAGTGAGGTCGGCCGAGCCGCTCAGCAGCCAGGAGACGTTCGGCGCAATCGCGTTGAGGACCTTCTGCGAGGCCTTGCGCGTCGGCACTTCCTGGCCGGCGTCGAAGGTCGGGATGTCTTTGTCCCAGCCGTCGGGCAGGTCACCGGCGAGCATCATCTCGGCGGCGGTCCGGACCTCGTCGGACGCGTTCTGGAATGTCTCTTTCCAGGCGGCGTTGAGTTCGGCGCCACGTTTGCCGATGCCGTCGTTGAAGTTCTCGTAGACGCCGTCCGGGACCAGGAAGTGGGCATCCGTGGGCCAGCCGTAAACCTCCTTGGTCAGGATTGTCTCTTCGGCGCCGAGCGGTTCACCGTGGACTGACGAGGTGTCGACCTTGTTCGGTGAGCCGTAACCGATGTGGCTGTGGATCAGGATCAAGGTCGGACGTTCCTTTTCAGCCTTGAACTTGTCGAGGGCCGCGCCGATCTCGTCGAGGTCGTTGGCGTCGTGGACGTGGTGGACGTTCCATTCGTAAGCCTTGAAGCGTGCCTCGACGTCTTCGGTGAAGGCGAGGTCGGTGCTGCCGTCGATCGTGATGCGATTGCTGTCGTATATCCAGAGCAGGTTGTGGAGCTTCTGGTGACCGGCCAGCGAAGCCGCCTCGTGGGAGACGCCTTCCATCATGTCGCCGTCTCCACAGATCGTGTAGACGTCGTAGTCGAAGATCTCTTCGCCGTACTCGGCGCGCTTCCAGAGGCCGGCGACGGCCATGCCGACCGAGGTCGCGACGCCCTGGCCGAGCGGGCCCGTCGTGGTCTCGACTCCGGTGGTCAGGTGGGACTCGGGGTGGCCCGGGGTCGGCGAGTTGAGCTGCCGGAAGTTCTTGATGTCCTCGAGGCTGAGGGCGGGCTGGTCGGTGATGGTGCCGTCGTGGTCGACCCGCTTGATCCCGGCGAGGTGGATCATCGAATAGAGCAGCATCGAGGCGTGGCCGGCCGAGAGCACGAAACGGTCGCGGTTCGGCCAGTACGGGTCGGCCGGGTCGTAACGCAGGTACTCCTGCCACATCTTCAAAGTCAACGGCGCCAAAGCCATGGCGGTACCCGGATGACCCGAGTTCGCCTTGTCGATGGCATCGATCGAAAGGGTTCGAATCGTGTTGATGCTCAGTTCGTCAGGGCTCTGGGAAGACAAGGTGTCGGTCACGCGCGCATCCTACCCAAAGGCGCGCAGTCCTCCGATATCGGTCTACCGAGGCGGCGGGCAAAATCGGAATAAGGAGAACAAGCTTCTGGTTTTTGCCCTCTCGAAGACATCACAGCTTTGCATAAGGCATCGGTTTTGCTAAATCGCAAAACACGATGTTTGCTGCAGTGAAAGGCCTACCCGTGAGCGGAACGTGGTTAGGCCGACGAGATACGAAAAGTGGCCATCTGACGCCCACCATCCGTTTCTCGGCGACCCGAGGCTTACGAGACTCGGCTTTTCCGAAACCTCCCGTAAGTGGTACACGGGGGCTGCCTGCGAGCGGCTGGCAAGGAGTAAAGGCAGGGAATGACCGCGATCGTACTCACGTACTTGAGCTGTCATTCCCTGCCGTCGACGAAGCCAGGCGCCGCTCAGGCAGTTCCCGGGCGCCGCTTCCTCTAGTACTGAGAGCTGGGTTCGCCGAGGCCGTGGCCACCGGCTGCGCCGGCTGAGGTGGCCTTGTCGACCTTGGTCACCACTGACTGGGGGTCGCCGACTCCGTTGAAGACGAACTCGTTCTCGTTGTCGGAGGCGGCCGTGTCGAAGTCGACGTCGCCGATCCGCAGCAGGCGCTGGAAGACGGTCTGGCTGAAGTTGACGTTCTGGACGCGCTCGAGGCGTGTTTCCTGGATGTCACGGGCGAAGATTCCGCGCTTGATGTTGAGGCGGCGGTTGGTGATCGTGTAGGTCGTCGCCATGCGCTTGATGAACCCGATCAGGACCGCGAGGCCCAGCACGATCAGCACGATCACGAAGACTTCGGTGGACGAGCGGCCGATCAGCTTGGCGATGATCGCGAGCACGATGCCGATCGCCAGGCCTTTCAGGTAGAAGGCGAGGATGGCTCTCCAGGACGGATGCCCCTGGAAGATGATCTGTTCGCCCGGACTGGGAGAGAAAGCCATTGGGGCGGAGCATATTGCCTCGCGACTGCTCGCGGGATATCGCGGGACACCACGTCCGCCATTGGCCGTAACGTGGACCGGTGTCCATCGCCAGGGTCGAGCCGCTGACGACAGCCCGCGCGCTCCGGGGCCCGTTCGACTACTCGATTCCGGAACGGCTGGCGGAGATCGAGGTCGGCAACGTGCTTCAGGTCCCGTTCGGGCCGCGCCGGCTGCTTGGCGTCGTCGTCGAGCTGACCGAGACGAGCGAGGTCCCCGCCGAACGGCTGGCCGAGCCGATCCGGATCCTCGGCTCGGGCACGACACCTGAACTCGTCGATCTGGGGATTTGGATCGCCCGCGAATACTGCTCGACCCCCGCCCGTGGCCTCGGGCTGATGCTGCCGCCCGGTACCGGCACCGGCGGCGAGCGGACCCGGGCACGGGTCGAGAAGCTCAACCGCCTGACCGATGCCGGCCGCGAAGCGATCTCCGGCGGAGATCGCCTGGGGGCGAAGCAGAAGCTCGTCCTGACTTCCCTGCTCGAAGGTGAGATGACCGGCCGGGAGCTGAGCGCGCGCACCGGGGCCGACGGCGCCGCTTTGAAACGGCTCGAGTCGCGGGGACTGATCGCGCGTGAGGAGATCCGGGTCCGCCGCCGGCCCGAGGGCAGCGTGGTCGGCTCGGCAGCTGCCGACGCGCCGGAACTGACCTCCGAGCAGTCCGCCGCCGTGAGCGACCTGGCCGCCCGGCTCGATTCCGAAACGATGGCCGAGGCTCTGCTGGCGGGGGTCACGGGCTCGGGCAAGACCGAGGTCTACCTGGCGCTGGTCGAGCAGGTCATTGCCAAACGCACGGCAGAGGCCAAGGCCAATTACGTGCAGGTTTCCAACCTTGCTGCCAGAGTCATACAGTCAGTTAAGGCGATGGCAGGAACCCTTGAAATGACTGTCAGGGGAGAGGCCCTCCGCCATTTGGCACAAGGTAAGCAGTCAACGTCTGAGCTACTTTCCGATATTCGCCTGGAGTCAATGCAGGTTGTCCGGTCAGCCTCCGAGCAATCGCGCGAAACGCTGCAGATGGTCAAAACAGAGGCTGTCACCCAGCTCGCTGAAGCCAGACGCGACGTGCCATCGTTCTGGCGCCAGATTACCTTGGGTGCAAGACATGCGATTCGGACCGCTTCGGCTGAGGGTGATGCGTTGATTGGCGGTGTCCTTGAGCGAGCCCAGAGAAACGCTGCGCACGCAAAGCAGGCAACTGAAGACGCATTGGTCGGGGT